>DAOVIU010000060.1 GCA_030673585.1 Pseudomonadota bacterium
CCCCTCCGTTCAACCCCGAAGGCCGGAAAGGCCTGGCAGAATTTCCCGTCATAAAAGGATGCCGTCGCTAAAATTTCCGAGGCGATGACGGCTCCCTGACCTCCCCGACCATGAATCCTCACCTCAACCATGGAATCCCCCGAAATACCCTTGCGGTGCTGCAGTCGTGTCGTTAGAAAGTGCACATCCTAATTCGACTACATGATAAATTTGCGCTAAGAGCTCCTTTTGCTGCTTTTACAGAGATCTTGGAAGTCCGTTACATTACCCCTTTATTCCACGATCCATCCGAGGTGAACTGGAGGAGAGAAATTGGATGAACCCGCTTAGGGCCTCCCTGATTTCCCCAAAGCACGCCCTGTAAGCCTCTAATGAGGCCCCATAAGGGTCCGCGATTTCCCCTCCTTGGGAACCGAAATTCCCGAGAAGAACCACCTTCGCCGAATGGCGGGGAAACTCCATGGAAATGAATTCCCTTTGGCCGGCTTCCATGACCAGAACGATATCGGCCCAGCTTAAGTTTCCGTTATTCACCACCCTGGCCCTGTGGCCTGAAATATCGATCCCTTCCTCCCCTGCCACTTGCACGGCAAAAGGGTCCGGGAGGTTCTCGGGAGTGGCAAAGATGCCTGCCGATAAAACGGACGGGGACGGTTTTCCCTCTTGCCTTAGCCTCTCGATCATCAGGCCTTCTGCCATTGGGCTTCGGCAGATATTCCCCGTGCAGACAACTAATACCCTCTCAATCGTTTCGGGATTTTTTGATACCTCCTTCACCATAGTCCCTCAGAAATCGATACGGACCCTCTCCTCCTCCATGGATACGAGGTGGGAGGTGTCGTTCAAGCGAAGAAGCGTAAACCCTTCCTCAAATTCCAGGATATTTATGCAGCACGTGTCCTGACCGATCTCCCAGAAGTGGGAACTATCCAACCCCAACAGGCCGCAGATCACGATCTTGTTTACCACCCGGTGCGAGACCATGACCAGGGTTTCGGTCGCGTGATTCCCGACGGTCTCGTGAATTGCCCCCAGGGCCCTCTTTCTCACGTCTTCCAAGCTTTCTCCTTCCGGAAACCTTACCCGATGGGGATTTTCCTTCCATTGCCTATATAGCTCCCCATATCTTTTCCTGACCTCCTTACGGGAAACCCCCTGCCACTGGCCAAAATCGATATCGACCAAACCATCCAGGGTTTGGACCTCCTTCCCTTGGTAGCGGGCGATGGTCTCTGCCGTCTCAAAGGCCCGATAGAGGGGGCTGCTGTAAACCGAGTCCACCTTTACTCCCCTCAAATACTGCCCCGCCAACAGCGCCTCCTTGCGACCGATCTCGTTAAGGGGAATATCCGCTCTACCCCGAAAAATCTCCTCCTTATTCCAGGCAGTCTGTCCATGCCGAACCAGATAGATGGTGGTCACAACGGTCCTTCCCTGAGTGCTTCGGATATCCTCGGGCCGCGTACGAAAGGCAATTTCCCCCTATGTGGGAAGGCCATTTTCAGAAATCGAAAAGAGGTTAGCCCGCTGAGGGTGAAAAGGCAACCGGAGCTCGCTCATGAATAACGCCCCAAATCCCCCAATTCATATTGCACGATTCCCGTAAGCACGATGGCGGCCGTCTCCGTCCTCATAATCCTCCGCCCAAGGGTGATGGAAATGAATCCCTTCTCCCGGGCCCCTCGGACTTCTTCGGGGTCGAAGCCGCCCTCGGGACCAACCATCAATGCCACCTTGCCGTAATTTCCCCGGGACCCCAAGATATCTCTCAACGGGTTCTTGTCCCCCCTCTCCCAGAGAATTACCTTGAGATCGCTTCCCTCGGCGTACCGCAGTGCTTCCGAAAAGTCGCAATAGGGCTCGATGATGGGAACCATGCCCCTTCTGGACTGTTGGGCTGCCTTTATGGCGATGGACTGCCACCGATGGGCTTTTGGCTGCTTCCCCTCCCGTTCCTCGAGGGAAATCGATCGCTTCGATTTGAATGGTACGATGGAATATACCCCCAGTTCGGTGGCCTTCTGGATGATGAGCTCCATCCGCTCCTTATCGGGGAGGGCCTGAAGGAGAATGATCTTCGGGGAGGACTCGGTGGGAGGTACAAGGGACTCGAATACGAGCACCCAGGCCTCACGAGGACCAATGGAGAGGATCCTTCCCCGGAATTCCCCTCCTCCTTTCACGGTTAACGTGACCAATTCGCCGGGGCGGGCCTTGCGAAAAGCGAGACCGTCCAGTCCCTCGCCCGTTATCCGGACCTTTTGGCCTTCCTTGGGGTGTGTGTTGATCTCGATACGAGCTATGGAATTCAAAGTGTGCAAGGAAAGTCCTTTTCATTTTTTCTTCTTCTTGGGCGGTTTCTCCTCCCCCGCTTCGAACTCCTTGATCCCGGCGGCCAGTTCTTTCAATCGTTTATCGACCAGGAAGTTCGCCGTCCCATCCTTGAAGTTTCCCTTCTCATCCCTCTCGCCTGCTTCCACCCCGGTCAACACCTCGATACCCTCATCGATGGTCTTTACGGGGTAGATGTGGAATTTGCGCTCCTCGCCCGCCTTCACCACATCCTTTCGCAGCATGAGGTCATCCACATTTTGATAGGGTACCATTACTCCCTGCTTTCCCGTCAATCCCTTGGCCTTACATACGTCGAAAAAACCCTCGATCTTCTCGTTCACGCCGCCGATGGGCTGGATTTCCCCCTTCTGATTCACGGAACCCGTAACGGCGATATCCTGCCTTAGGGGAATCCCGGAGAGACTCGATAGAAGCGAGTAAACCTCGGTAGAGGAGGCACTATCGCCGTCCACACCTCCGTAGGATTGTTCGAAGCAGATGCTGGCGCTCATGGTCAGGGGTTTCTCCTGGGCATACTTCCCGCGAAGGTATCCGGCAAGGATGAAAACACCCTTATTATGAGTGGGGCCGCTGAGTTCAGCCTCCCTCTCGATATTGATAATGCCCGCCTTTCCCATGGCAACTTTGGCCGTGATCCGCGAGGGCTTTCCGAAGGCATAATCCCCCAGATTGTAGACGGAAAGCCCATTCACCTGCCCAACCACCGCCCCGTCGGAGTCGATCATAACCATCCCATCCTCGATCAGCTCCTGAATCTTATCCTCCACGAGGTTGACTCGCCGGATCCTCCCTTGGATTGCCTTCTCCACATGAACCTCACCCACATATTGGCCTTCCTCCTTTGTCGCCCAGTAACTGGCTTCCCTGAGCACGTCAGCCAGCAGATGGAACCGGGTGGTCAATTTCTTCTGCCTTCCCGCGAGCCTTACCCCATATTCCACCACAGCTGCGACACCGGACCGATCAAAGGGCTTCAGATTCTCCTCCTTGCAAATCTTATGGATCAGGGAGGCATACTGGTTGATGGCCTCCTCATTCTTATCCATCACCGTATCGAAATCGGCCTTAACCTTGAAGATCTTCTTGAAATCCTCGTCGTAGTTATAGAGGAGGTGGTACATGAACGTATCTCCAACCATAATTACCTTCACATCGACCTGGATAGGCTCGGGCTTCAGGGCGGAGGTGGCAAAGAGATAAAAGGGGTCGTAAGTCTGCATTTCCACAACCCCGTTCTTCAGGGTTCTCTTCAGGGTCTGCCAGACGCCCGGTTCGATCAACGCATCCAAGGCGTCGATAATGAGGTATCCCTCATTAGCCCTGAGGAAGGAGCCCGCCTTTATTCGACTGAAGTCCGTCCTCCATATGCCCGATCGATCCACGATTCTCTCCATGGTTCCGAAGAGGTTTCGGTAGTTGGGGGTGGTCTCCACGATGATCGGCGCTCCCTTGCTATCCGAGTTGTCAACCAACACGTTGACCCGGTATTCGGTGAATTGATCGGGGGGTTGAGGGATATTCAGGCCGGGTATGATCTGCGGCTGTTCCTCCTTCTCCGTAAACCTCGCGAGATCCTCCATGATGCTCTCCTGAACCTCGCTCAGGTAGCTGTTGATCTTCTCGTTATCGTACTTCTCCCGGATGTCGGATATGGAGTCACCGACCACGGGCGATATGACTTCCCTATCAAGGTCTTGGAGGGATTGGCGAATTTCCTTTTCGGTCTTGCGGGTCTTCTTGAAAATGTCCTCCAGTTCAGAAGCCAATTCCCTCTGTTTCTCCCTTAACCTCTCCACCTCTTCTGCTGTAAGCTTTCCCTCTTGAACCAAGTGCTCCAATTGGTCGAAGCTCAAGGGGTTTCCATCGATTATTGGAAAGATACCCGGTCGTGAGTATGGGCCCGTTTGGACCTGGACGAGGGAGAATTTTTCTTGGGTAACCTTCTTTTCGAATTCCTTGAAATAGGCCGCTTGTTGCTCCCGGAATTTTTCCAAGATCTCCTTTTTCTTGTTGAGGTATCTTTCATCCTCGAATATCAGGGGAATCTTTTTCTTCAGGGTCTCGATGAGGTTATCCATATCCTCTTTGAACTCATTTCCCCTGCTCGCCGGGAGGGGTATCATCCTGGGCATATCGGGGTTTTTGAAATTATTTGCGTAGCAGATATCGTTGGGGATCTTGCCCGCCGTATCGATCTCCTCCAGCAAGCCCTCTATGGCCGTCTTTCTTCCGGTACCCACGAGGCCCGCCACGAAGATATTGTAGCCAAATCCGTCGATATCCAAGCCGAGTCGAATGGCCTCCAGGGCCCTCTCTTGGCCAATTATCTCCCCGATAACGGGCAAGTCCTCCGTCGATTCGAATCTCAGCTTTTCCGGGTCGCACCTCCACCTCAGTCTTTCAATGGGTACCTCTTCAACTGTCATTCGTTGAGCCATTGCATGTAACCTCCTAAGGAGTGAAAATCAAGTCCCTACATCCATGGAATCATGGGTATTCTCCCCAATAACCATCCGCGTGTCAATACCCTCGGGACTTACCCTATTCCGGGTATCCATATACCATTTCTCGTCGGCCTCGCATCGTTGAGAAAAGCACGTCTAAGGAGGTTGGATCGTGTGGGGAAAACAGGACAGTATGTCCAATTCACCGAAAAATGGCCAAATAGGTCGAATAAAAGGGGGGGAGAGAGGGTATGGTGGGTTTATACGCCTTCCTTGGATATCTCCTCAAACAATTTCCTCTGGCTCTCGGTAAGCCCCTTGGGGGTTTTTACGATGATCCTAACGAATCCATCGCCGCGACCGCTACCCTTGAAGTGGGGAAATCCGTGATTCCTCAACCGTAATTTGGTATGGCTCTGCGTCCCCGACGGAACCTTAACTTTCCGCCTCCCATCCAGGGTGGCCACTTCAAGCTCGGCTCCCAAGGCTGCTTGACTGAACGTCACCTCCTTTTCGATAATGAGATCATCTCCCTCCCTTTGGAAGAGGGGATGAGGTTGGATATGTATCCTAAAGAAGAGGTCTCCCCTGGGACCCCCGTCCTTGCCCGGCGCACCCTTCCCTCCAACCCGGAGCTTTCTCCCTTCGTTGATCCCCGGGGGGATTTTCAGGGTGATCCGTTCTAGCCTCCCATCACTGCGATAGGAAACCTTCTTTTCGGACCCAAAAGCCGCTTCCTCCATGGTGATGGAAAGATCATAGATAAGGCTCCCTCCCTTTTGGGGGGCACGAGTTCCCCTCTGAAAAGCTTCACCCCAAGGGGATCCGTACTCATAGCTTGGCCCCCCTTGTGCGCCGAAGTTCCCGAAGTGAAATTTCCTCCTTGTGCCCCTTCCGAAAAGGGTGCTGAAAATATCATCCGAGCTAAAGCCGAAATCCTTCAAAATATCCCCAAAGTCGAAGCCCTTGAAGATGTCCTCCTGGGAGAATCTCTGGTGAAAACCCGCTGAGCCGAAGGTGTCATATTGCCGGCGCTTCTCCTTATCGCTCAATACGGCGTAGGCCTCGTTAATCAGCTTGAACTGCTCCTCCGCATTCTTATCCCCGTGGTTTCGATCCGGATGATACTTCAAGGCGAGCTTCCGATAAGCCTTTTTGATCTCTTTGTCGCTGGCGCTCTTGTTAACGCCCAGGATCTTGTAATAATCCCTATCTTCCATCCTTTGTCGTCCGTCCCGCCAAAAGCGGGGGGTTCTCGCTGTAGGTTTCTTTTATCACGTTGTTCAGATAACGTTGCGGGTCATCAACGGCCTCTTCAGTAAGGACAAACTGAAACTGTCCTGTGCGATCCCGAATGAGCTTGAATCCATGCTCGAAATTTTCCGTCAGACCTCGACAAATAGCCTCCGCGCTGGTTCCCTCTTTTAGGGCCAAATGCGTCAGTCTCGCGATGGCTTTCTCATCGAACTCAATCTCAATCCCATGTTTCTTGTGGAACGATTCCTCGTAGTCCCGGATCTGCCGTTCAATGGTGAGGACCTCCTCATAGACGCTGTCGATATCGAAGCCTTGGTCCATAACCTTATCGGCGATGAGATCAACCCCGTCATGGCGGACAACCGCGCCGTACTTCCTGAGGAACTCCCCTTCCCTTCGGCTGATTATCTCCTTGATTACGTCCTTTTCTCCATTGGCCAGCACCTCGAACCGGGCCAACAGTGCCTCGTCCTGGGGCATATTCAGAAGCTTTTCTAACTCACTCTCCGGGTCTTCCACCAGTGAAGGAGTAATGACCAATTTCCGGATATCGGTTGAGGGGAATTTTTTCTCGAATTTAAGCAATACCTTCTCCACCGCGCTAACCAGCCCCCTTGCACCTGTCTTCTCCTCGTATGCACG
>DAOVIU010000219.1 GCA_030673585.1 Pseudomonadota bacterium
AAACCAGATGGAGGGCATCGTACACGATCATTCTCACACTAAGATGACCATCTTCCTCGAGCACATGGAAGTTATTGATTATAACAATGAACTCAGCATGTTACTGGAGGACGAGAGACAGGAGGAGAGGAGAATACTCTCCGGATTAACTCGGCAAATAGGGGAATCTCATCAGGAGCTCCTGCGGGATTTGGAGATATTGGGGGAAGTCGACCTCCTCTATGCCAAGGTCAAATTGAGCCAAGAATTGGGTGTGGTTAATCCGCTCATCAACAGAAATGGGATGGTCCGTCTTTTGGGGGCCAGGCATCCATTGCTCTATCTGAGGGAGGGGGATCGCATCGTTCCCATCGACATACATCTGGGCGGGTATTCCAAAGCCCTGATTATCAGCGGGGCAAACGCGGGGGGAAAGACCGTCGCCTTGAAGACCCTTGGCCTCTTGTCCCTCATGGCGCAGTCCGGAATGCACATTTCCGCCATAGAGGGATGCGAAATTCCCGTGTATCATTCGATCTTTGCGGATATCGGGGATGAACAGAATATCCAAGAAAATTTGAGCACCTTTTCCGCCCGTATCCTCTCCCTCATTCGTATCCTGGAAACATCGGACGAAATTTCCCTCGTCCTTCTCGACGAAGTGGGCGTGGGGACCAACTCAAAGGAGGGCTCTGCCCTGGCCATGGGGGTGCTGGATTATCTCATTGATAAGGGGGCCACGGTACTGGTGACAACCCATTTAGATGAGCTCAAGGCCTATGGCTACCTCAATAAGGGGGCGACCAATGTTTCCGTTGCTTTCGACTCCGAGACTCTGGAGCCCCGATATGAGTTGATATACGGAGATTCGGGTTCGAGCAATGCGTTCTTGGTGGCCGAAAAATTGGGTTTTCCGAGAGCAGTTCTCGACCTGTCCAGAAAATACCTCGCTGACCAGGGAAGCGGTACCTCCCGATTTATACCCGATATCGAAGGGTTGCAGGAGGATCTCAGGAAAGAGCGGGAGGAGATAGGGGTTCTCAAGGAAGAGATTAAAGGGCATCGAGACCGCCTGCGTGAACTGGCCCTTCGAATGAGGCAAAGGAGGCAAGGGATTCTTGAGGAAGTTCAAGAGAGGGGAAGGGCTATTCTGCAGCAGACCGAAGGGGAATTGAAACGGATCGTTGAAGAGGCCCAAAGAGGGGGAGAGCGCGGAGCAAGGACGCCCAAGGGGGATTTGAGGAAGGTACGCGAACGCTTTTTTCTCCAATTCAGGGGCAGGGGCAAAAAGGGTAGAGGCGTGGGCGGATTGAGGGTAGGGGAATGGGTAAGGGTGTTGAACCTGAATAAGGTTGGGATTGTTAGCAAGGTATATGGCAGGACGAAGAAGGCCGATGTTCAGGTCGAAAACTTGAAGGTAAAGGTCCCCCTTCGTGATTTGGAAAGGACCGAACCCCAACTCCTTGGGAATAGCCCGAGGGACGGGGCGATGGAGTTCGGCGTCCCGGCCGAAAAGACCGTTTCGTCGGAGATCAACGTGGTTGGCCTCACCGTGGAGGAAGCGCTTCCCGTCCTGGACAAATTCATCGATGATGCTATATTGGGAAAGCTGGAGAAGGTGGATATCATTCATGGCATAGGGACGGGGAGACTGCGAGAGGCGATAGGGGAACACTTGAGGCACCATCGGTGTGTGAAGCGATTTGGGCCGAAGGATATGATGAAGTCTGGAGTTACCGTAGTGGAGCTCTGGTAAGAATGGCAAGCTTGAATGGTATGGTGGTAAACCTTCGTAAGGGGAGATGGTTTGGAGGAATATATTCCCGATGAGGTGATAGCAGAGGTCAGAAGCAGGGCTGATATCGTCGAGGTGATCTCCGAATATCTTCCCCTGAAAAAGGCCGGAAGGAATCACCGTGCCCTCTGCCCCTTTCATCCCGAGAAGACGCCTTCCTTTATGGTCAACAGCTCAAAGCAAGTTTTCCATTGCTTTGGATGTGGGATCGGTGGAGATATTTTCGGATTCGTCATGAAGTCCGAAAAGCTCTCTTTCCCTCAGGCGGTTAGGGTGCTGGCTGAGAAATTCGGTGTGGACATCCCCCGAAGGAAGATCTCGCCATCCGCGAAAAGGGAGATTGACAGGAAGGAGGAGTTATATAAGGTCAACCAGGTGGCTATGGAATATTACCATGAGTTGTTGTTCCGGAGGGAGGGAACCGAGGCCCGGGAGTATCTAAGGAGAAGGGGGATAGGACAGGCGGTGATTGAAGAACACCGGCTGGGATACGCCCTGGATAGCTGGAATGGGCTGGTCAATCATCTGCTCAAAAAGAAGGTCCCCCTAAAGCTGGCCGAGGAACTGGGGCTCATCATCGCCAAGAAGACGAGAGGATGGTATGATCATTTTCGGGGAAGGATGATCTTTCCCATTTTCGATCTCGCCGGAAAAGTGCTGGGCTTTGGGGGGAGGGCTTTAGGTGAAAATCCAACCAAGTACCTCAATTCCCCGGAGTCCGCGTTATTCAATAAGGGTCAGAGCCTCTATGGATTGCATGTGGCCAGGGCTTTTATTCGGGAGAAGGGATTGGCCTTGATCGTCGAGGGCTACATGGACCTGTTGACATTACACCAATTTGGGTTTAAACATACCATTGCGACGCTGGGTACGGCGCTGACCGAGGGTCATATCCGGCTGCTGAAACGATTTTCGGAGCATTGCATCACCTGTTTTGATTCCGATGAGTCCGGAGTTGCCGCTACCATTCGAGCCCTTCCCCTGTTCTTGGATGCAGGGATATCATGCAACGTGGTCCGGCTCCCCGGAGAGCATGACCCCGATAGCTTTCTCCAAGGAGGGCATAGGGATGAGTTCCACGAGATGCTCTCCCAGGCCATTCCCATCTTCGACTTTTTCATTGATGAGGTCCTTTCCAAATCCGATCTGGGCTCGGCCGATGGGAAGGCCAGGGCCATAGATGAGATTCTTCCCATGTTTGAGAGGATCCGAAACCGGATCGTTCGCGAATCCCATGTTAAGAAGCTGAGCGAGAGATTAGCCTTGAAGGAGGAGGTGATCTTGGACACAATGAGAAGGCCTCCCCGAGGAGGGGAGGAGAGGCGGGAAGAGCTGAAGCAGGTAATCCAGAAGAAACTGTATCCGAAAACCGAGGAGGCCATACTGCAGATTATGCTCCACTTTACCCATCTGATCCCCCAAATCGCCGAGGATGGTGTGCTCGAGGATTTCGAGAATCAACAATTGAAGATGATAGCCAAGACGCTCAAAGAGATCTATTTCCAAAAGGGTGCTCTGGTCATTCCGGATATTGTTGCCTCCATTGAAGATGGGGATTTGAGGGGTAAGATTTCCGAATGGGCCTTTTTGGATGAAACTTTTGAAGAGGCTCGCCTTGAGAAGACCCTGAGGGATTGTTTCCGTAAGATAAAGATGGGTAAGTTAAAGCGGGATGAGGAGGCCCTCTTGAGGAGGATAAGGGAGATTGAACAGGAGGACCGACAAGACCTCTTGGGGGAACTCTTAGTAAAAAGACAGCATTTGGTGGCACAGGAGAGAAATCTGATCGAGATGTATAAGAGTCGAGACTCCTGAACCAAGGTTTCCCACGTAGAATTTCCTAAGGGGGATGTTCTCATGGGTAAGGGAGGAAAATCAAACGGATTTAAACGGTTAATTTCCCTGGGAAAGAAGAAGGGGTTTCTCACCTTCGATGAAGTAAACGATAATCTGCCCGAAGATGTGACTTCATCCGACCAGATCGATGAGCTAATGATGGCCTTCGACGATATGGATATCGAAGTGGTAGAGGACGCTTTGAAGCTGAGCCAGGATAAGGAGGTTGATAAGCTGGATGAAGAGGACGGACCCGAGTCATTGGGTCTCTATTCATATGGGAGAACCAGCGATCCGGTCAGAATGTACTTAAGGGAAATGGGTTCCGTATCCCTACTCACGAGGGATGGGGAAGTGGAGATCGCCAAGCGGATAGAGGAGGGAAAGCGGGGAATTCTCGATATGGTCCTCAGTTGTCCCCTTGCCGTGAGGGAGGTTGTTCAGCTCGGGAAGGG
>DAOVIU010000125.1 GCA_030673585.1 Pseudomonadota bacterium
AGGGCCCTGGCTCGTCCGACGGTGCGGGGAAGCGTCTGGGTACCGCCGGCAGCTGGTATGATGCCCAACCCAACCTCGGGCAAACCAAACTGTGCCCGCTCCGAGGCGATTCGAATATCGCAGCATAGGGCTATTTCAATCCCCGAACCCAGGACATACCCGTGAACGGCGGCAATGAGGGGCTGGGGAATGCTTAAAAAGAGGCCCCAAACATCGCGTCTCCAGCGCGCCCGCCGGGCGAGGGTAGGGGAAGGAGCGCTGAGGAACTCGCTCAAGTCCGCCCCCGCACAGAATGCCTTGTCTCCTGCCCCCGTGAAAATCGCGACTCTTACATCAGGGTCATCTCTTATGGCGCTGAGGACCTGATGGAGATCATCCCGCATCTGAATATTATATACGTTGAGAACCTCGGGGCGGTTGAGGGTTACGGAGGCAATACCCTTGTTCTTTTCATAGGTCAGCGTCTTAAAGCCGCTCATTGAAGCCCCTGCAGAACCGATTATCTTCCCTCAAACCGAGGGGTTTTCTTTTCTCGAAAGGAGGTAATTCCCTCCGTCCGATCCCGAGTCGTATGGATGAGAAGGTAGAGATCAGCCTCCAGACGGAGTCCCTGCTCCAGGGTCAAATCCATCCCCTTGTGTATCGCCTCTTTGGCGTACCTCAAAGCGATTGGGCCCTTGGAGGCCATCTCCCGTGCCATATCCATTCCCGACGCCATGAGTTCTTCTGGTGGAACAACCGTATTAGCAAGGCCAATCCGATGTGCCTCGTTGGCATCTATGATCTCACCGGTGAGGATCATTTCCATGGCCTTGGCCTTACCAATCAAACGCGACAACCTCTGTGTTCCTCCGTCCCAGGGAATGAGCCCTTTCGTGATATGAGGCAATCCAAAATGGGCCGCTTCTGCCGCGATTCTCATATCGCAGGCCAAGGCCAACTCCAACCCTTGCCCTATGGCATCACCGTCGATTGCCGCAATAACTGGACATTCGAGTCTGGCAACCGGTTCAGCTATGGAAAGGGGTTGACTTCCCTGGCGTTTTCTTGCCTTTGAAACCGCATCATTGGAGCCCTTTCCCATACAGAAGGGAGTTTGGGCAAAACCGCTCAGGAGGATAACCCGTATTTCGTCGTCCCAGGCAATTTCGATGCAAAGTGACGCCAGTTCATCGGACAGTGAAAGCATTTTTAGTTGGTCACCCGCGGGATCAATGATATCAATCGCCATCACGTGGTTCGTCTTTTGAACGTTCAGGGACCGGTAAACCATAGAGCTAAACACTCCCCTCCCGTGGAGACCCTCCAGTAAGGATGAAAATTTGTTCGGTCTTCGCTAAATCTCCAGGCCGATCTTAAACCCGTCTTGTATCGCCTCGAAGGCCTTTTGGGGTTTCACACAATCGCCAACGGCATGGAGATCGGGAACCTTGCCCTTCAATGAGTTGAACAAGGCCTCATCAGGCCGATAGCCAATAGCCAGTACGATTCCATCCACCTTCCCAAGCTCGACCTCCTGACCCTCCCTCTCCGCGATGATCATCTGATCCTTTATTTCCTTAACTTTTGTTTTGGTCAATGTCTCGACCTGTCCGCTATCGTGGATCCTCCTCAAGAGGAGCCACCGGGGTCGAGAACTCATGTCCAAGGCGAGGTCTTCCAACATCTCGATAAGGCGTATCCTCTTCCCCCTCTGGATTAAGAACTCGGACACCTCACAACCGATCATCCCACCCCCGATGACGGCAATGGTCTTGCCCT
This sequence comes from Pseudomonadota bacterium, assembly GCA_030673585.1. The sequence goes on from DAOVIU010000125.1 coordinate 1,762, forward strand.
TAATCTCTTTTCCTTGGAGTACATCCTCCGCGTAGAGGACATCCGTATCCTCTATCTTCCCACCCTCATCACCCTCTTGAAGTATGCCCAAGCTCAGGGGAAGGGACCCAGTGGCTATGATCACGGCATCCGCTTTCTCATCCTTCAGGGAGGTCTCATCAATATCGACCCCCACATTGATCTGGACGGGCAGGGCCGTGACTTGCCTGATTTGGTATTCCAGAATGCCCTTTACCTCTTCTTTATGAGGCGCCAAAACAGCGGACAGCAATCTCCCCCCCAGCTCCTTCTGCTTTTCGTAGAGAATGACTTCATGCCCCCGTAGCGTGCAAACCCTTGCTGCCTCAAGTCCCGCTGGCCCTCCTCCGACGATGATTACCTTCTTCTTCTTTTCGGCTTCCCGTACCTCAATTTCGCCCTCTTTCCCCAACAGGGGATTCTGGAGACACTCGATGGGGAGGTGTTGGACGAGTTTATCCGTGCATTCGTTGCAGGCAATACATCTCCGGATGTCTTCGACGGTTCCGGAATGGGCCTTTAGAGGCCAGTGAGGGTCGCACAGGAAGGCCCTTCCCATCGCAATCAGATCCGCCTTTCCCTCCGCCAGGATCTGCTCAGCCAATTCCGGGGTGTTAATCCGCCCCACAGCCATGATCGGGAGGGCCAGTTCCTTCTTCATTTCTTCCGCCAGGGGGATATGGACTCCCCGGGGAATGGCCGCGGGCGGGGTTACCATAAACCCGGACTCGGGAATGCCCGCAATTCCCCCTGATACATGGAGCACATCCAATCCCTCGGCCTCCAGCGCCCGTCCCACTTTCGAGGTTTCCTTGATGCTGAGACCGCCCTTCATATAATCGTCCGCGCTTATTCGATAGCCAACGATAAAATCATCCCCGACCCGTTTCCTCACTTCCCTCAGGACTTCCAATGCCAACTTCATCCGGTTTTCCAGGGTTCCCCCGTACAAATCTTTTCTCTGATTTGATAGGGGGGAGAGGAATTCATGAATGAGATAGCCATGGGCCCCGTGAATCTCCACCCCGTCGAATCCGGCCTCCTTGGCTCGAAGGGCTGCCTTTACAAAGGAATCGATAACCTCCCCGATCTCTTCCATCTCCAGGGGTGTGGGGTGTTCACCGCTCGGTGTACACGGGATCGGAGACGGGGCCACAGTCTGCCCCCCAGCCAGTGAGGACTTCGCCTGTCGGCCCGCATGGCAAATTTGCAGACTGATCTGGGTCCCGTAGGAGTGGACGGCATCGACGAGCCTTTTCAGCCCGGGAATTAGTTCATCTCGATCCACCCCCACCTGGTATTTTCTGGCCCTGCCCCTCTTATCGACATACGTTGATTCCACGATGATCCATCCCGCCCCCCCTTTTGCCCTCTCCCGGTAATAGGCGATGCTCCTTCCGGTGATTTCACCGCTCTCCTCGGCGAAGCACGTCTCCATAGGGGACATGACGATTCGATTCTTCAAGGACAAGCTTCGGATTTGCATCGGTTCAAACAGATTGGGGAATTGCACTGATTTCATCTCCCGCTCCCCTCCAGGTATGGTTTCTCCTTATTCATCGGGCTTCACATCTTATTGAATCCCTCCAGCACCTGCCCCGGTTCCCCCAGCGTTCACGAACTGCCGGGCTTCAGCAGGATCTTCAATCCCTCCCTCTGCTGAAGGAGTTGAAAACCCTTTTCCCCTTCATCCAGGGGCAACCGGTGGGTGATAACTGGCCTTAGATCTATTTTCCCCGAGGAGAGGATATTGAGACAGATCTCCCAGGTCTTTGGATTGTAAGCACGGATTCCGATCATCTCGGTTTCATTTAACGCGAAATCGATGGGCAAGAACTGAGCCGGGTTCTCCGATAGGCCGACGAGGATCAACCTCCCGCGCCTCTTCACGAGATCCAGGTCTTGGCTGATTGCTTTACTGCTTCCAGACATTTCAAGGGCTACGTCTACCCCAGCTCCTCCGGTAAGATCCCTCACCACATCCCTCACGTTTTGCTTTTCGACATTGATAGTTACCGCACCCAGTTCTTGGGCCAGTTGGAGTCTCCCCCGGTCGAGATCCAAACCGGTCATGATGATTTTACCACATCCGGAAAACTGCCCCATCAACAACCCCAGCATGCCCATTGGTCCAGGACCCGATATCAGAATCGTGTCCCCATAATGAGGGTTTCCGCTTTGGAAAGCCCGGATGACGGTATTAAAGGGTTCACAGAGCGCACCGATTTCCAGATCCACCGTTTTCGGGAGCTTGTATACGTTCTCCGCACGCACCGCGATCTTCTCGGCAAAACCTCCATTTCCCTGAAATCCCAGCAAGGTTCGATGGGTACAAACCTGTTGATTCCCCTCGAGACAATAGCGACATCGCCCGCACGTCAGGATTGGATTAACGACCACCGGGTCTCCTATTTCGAACCCCTCCACCCGACCTCCGATGTCCATGATCCTGCCCGAGAACTCGTGGCCCATCACGAGGGGCAAGGGCGGTTGGTAGGCCTTCTCCATCGTAGGCCCCCATTCGATCAAGAGGAGATCCGTGTGGCAAACTCCAGCGGCAACGATTTCGATCAGGACATCCCCATCGCCCATGAGGGGATCTTCCACCTCAATCACCTCGACGTTTCCGGGCCCTTTCTCCTTTTTCACCAGTGCTTTCATCTCGTTTAGATCTCCGAAAGGCGGCTCATCATTTCTTGAACGGTCTCTTTTTCCCCAATACCATTGGCTCTGGGACGGGTAACGGGGGCATCTCCCAAGTCGTTCCAACCCCCGGGAGCTTGATTTCCCGATCGATGATTACATCCAGGACATAAGGCCCTTCCGAACGGATGGCCTCATCAAAGGCGGGCTTGAAGTCATTGGGCTTGTCAACTCGCACCCCTTCAGCCCCCATTGACTTGGCCATTGCGGCAAAGTCCGGGTTGAATAGCTCTCCGGTTTTTTCCCTGTAGAAGCTGGTTATGATCTCTCGACCCTGAAATTTGAAGAGCTGTAAATTCCGGATCACGTTATAGCCGTAATTGTTGAAGATAACCCACACCGCGGGAATATTATATTCAACCGCGGTGGATACGATATGAGGGGCCATCATAAATCCGCCATCCCCACAAAGGGAGACACAGACCCGATCAGGAGCAGCCAGTTTAGCCCCAAGTACGCCGCAGACGGCGAAGGCCATTGAGGCAAATCCCCAGGGCTGGAATTGGGTTCGGGGCTGATAGCCCTTCCAAAATTTGGTCATCCATCCATGGTGGTCGCCGACGTCACAGAGCAGTATTGCGTCATCCGGCATTACTTCCCTCATGTCGTTAACCAGACGGTCTGGGCGGATGGGTACTGCATCCGAGGTGATATTGGGATGAATATGCTCATTCCATTCCTCCTCCCATCCCTTAATGTCCGATAACCATTCTTGGGGTCCTTCTCTCCTCTTTCCCAATTTGGCCCGGGCCATCTCAAGCATCTGGCGGAGGACTGATTTTGCATCTCCCACGATTCCAATTTCCACGGGATAATTCCTGGCAATCTCATTCGGGTCTATATCGACCTGAATGTGTCGGGTTGGCGGGATATTGAATGTGTAACCGGGGAGCCACGAACTGCTCATTCTG
>DAOVIU010000133.1 GCA_030673585.1 Pseudomonadota bacterium
CACCTTGATCAAAGGAGTCACCCTGAATGGAAGGAAACAGGATATCCTTATTCAGGGGAACCTCATTCAAAAGATCGACGATTCCATCGATCTTTCGGCGGACGTTCAGATATGGGGGAATGGCAAGGCGGCAATCCCCTCTTTTATTAACGGGCACACCCACGCTGCCATGACCCTTCTCCGAGGATACGCGGATGACATGCACCTCCAGGATTGGCTTGAGGGGAAAATATGGGTTGCCGAAGCCCAAATGACCGAGGAGGATATCTACTGCGGAGCGAGGCTTGCCTGCTTAGAAATGATCAAAACCGGAACCACGTTTTTCAACGATATGTATTGGTTCTGGAAGGGAACGGCCCGCGCAGTTCAGGAAATGGGGATCCGAGCGGCTATAAGCGCCGTCTTCATCGACTTCTTCGACAAAAAAAAGGCCGAGGAACAGATCGGAATCAACATGAAATTATTCGAGGAGAGCGGGAATTTCGGCGACCGAGTCACCTTCACCCTGGGCCCCCACGCCATCTATACCGTCTCCGAGGAGAGTTTGAAGTGGACGGCGGGTTTTGCCCGTGACCATGGTCTTCTCATCCATATTCACCTTTCCGAAACCCAAAAAGAAGTGGAGGATTGTATCAGAGAACACGGAATGCGCCCCGCCGAGTACCTGGAGAAAATCGGTTTGTTAGGTCCGAATGTCATAGCTTGCCACGGGGTCTATCTCAACCATAAGGAGATTCTACTCCTGAAGAACCACGAGGTGAAGGTGGTTCATAACCCCATCTCCAATATGAAATTGGCCGTGGGAAAGGCCTTCCCCTATGAGAGGCTGAGGACTGCTGGGGTCACCATATCCCTTGGCACCGATGGATGCTCATCCAACAACAATCTCGATATGTTGGAGAGCATGAAGTTCGCTTCACTATTACAAAAATACCACCACAAAGACACAACCGTCCTTCCAGCCCGCGAGGCTTTTCAGATGGCCACCGTCAATGGGGCTAGGGCCTTTGGCTTGAACTGTGGGGAGATTAAGGAGGGAGCACTGGCGGACATAGCCTTGATCGATCTCCAACGGCCCGAACTCACCCCCCATTTCGACCTCTACTCGGACCTGGCATACTCCGGCAACGGAGGATGTGTCGACACCCTCATTTGCGACGGAAAGGTACTCATGGTCAATCGCAGGGTAAAGGATGAGGAAACCATTCTCGAGGAAGCGAGGCGGTGTGCTTTCGACCTCATAGAGCGGGCATCCAAATCCAATGGCTGAACGATTCATCGTCGATCGCATGCTGGGAAAGTTGGCGAAATGGTTGAGAATCCTCGGATATGATACCCTCTACTGGCGAGGCGACGATTGGCAGGTCCTCGTGGAAAAGGGGAGAGGTCGAATATTCTTGACCCGCGCCACGAAATTACCCCCTGGGGGAGACTTCCGGCAAGTTATCCCCGTTCGGGAGGATAATCCAGACCTCCAACTGAGGAGCATTATGAAGGAGTTGGACCTGAAGATGGATGAGCATCGCATTTTCTCCCGCTGTGTCATCTGCAATAGGAAACTACAAAAGATCCCCAAAGAGGAGGTGGAGGGTAGGGTTCCAGATTTCGTCTTCTCCAACCATTCCGAATTCAATTTTTGTCCAGGGTGTTCCCGAATCTATTGGAAAGGTACCCACCAAGAGAATATACGGCAAAAAATCACCGGGTTATCACCTCAATCAGCCCGGATTCGACAAAAGGGACAGGGGGATGAGAATCTTACGGGGAAGGGCAAAAGGCAGGAAACTGACCGTCGTTAAGACCAAGGGTATCCGGCCAACCCGGGACAACGTGAAGGAATCGATCTTCAGCATGATACAGGGTCATGTTGAAGGAAGAACCGTTCTGGATCTATTTGCGGGAACGGGAAATCTAGGGCTTGAGGCCCTCAGTCAAGGGGCGAAAAAAGCCATTTTCGTCGAAAAAGACAGAATGTGTCTCAGGGCCTTAGTGAGAAATACAGACCTCTGTGGCTTCCAAGGTCGGGCTGAAATCATCTCCCTGGATGCCGAGGTGGCCCTGAAGGTCTTGCGGAAAAGGGCTGAGAAGATTGACCTCGTCTTCATTGATCCGCCCTATGGAAGCGGCTATGTGGACAAAAGCTTGCGATTTATCAATGCCCATGATATGGTAAGCGAAGCAGGGGTAGTCGTCGTCGAGCATAGCCCTACGGAGACTCCAGTCGATCAATGGGAGAAGCTGCCCTTGAGAAAGCGAAAACAGCATGGAGATACGGTGATCTCCATCTTCCAATAGCGCTCATCGCTCCGATGATCCGAGGCTCGGTGAAAGGCGGTTTCCAATGGGAAGGATAGCCGTATATCCGGGATCCTTTGATCCCATAACCAATGGTCATATCGATATCGTCGCGCGGGGTTTGGAAATCTTCGACGGTGTCATCGTCGCCATCGCCGATAACGTCCAAAAGAAATCCCTTTTTGCCATCGAGGAAAGGGTCGAAATAGCCAGGATAGCCCTGCAGGAAATGCCCGATGTCGTGGTTGAGAGTTTTAGCACCCTTCTGGTGGATTATGTGGAGAAGACAAACGCTAGCGTAATTCTGAGGGGACTCAGGGCCACTTCCGACTTCGAATACGAGTTCCACATGGCCCATATGAACAAGAGCCTGAATAGAAAACTGGATACCCTATTTATGATGACCGGAAAGGACTACTTCTTCATATCCTCGAGGACCGTCAAAGAGGTAGCCAGTTTGGGCGGGGATGTGAATGGGTTGGTCCCAAAGATCGTTACCGAACGCCTCGCGAAGAAATTCAAAACCCGCCCCTCAAAATGAGCCTCAGTTTGTGGGCCCTCCAGGACACCCTATCTCTTTCCCCAATTCATGAATCCAAGGGAGAACAGAAACCCCCCAATGAACGAAGCGTCCGAGGAAAGACTCCATGAAGCACCTCATCCTCTGTGATTTCGACGGCACCATCAGCATGAGGGATATGGGATACGAGCTGTTGAGCACCTTCGCCAGAGGGAATTGGGAGGCGATCGATCAACAGTACAGGGAGGGGAAAATCGGCTCCAGGGAGGCCTATGAACAAATAGCGGGGATGTGTGAAGTAACCCCGGAAGAGATGGACAGCTTCATCATGAAACGATCCCTCATCGATCCATACTTCGGGAGATTCCATGACTATTGCCTGAGCAGGGACATCGATCTGAAAATCGTCAGCGACGGTTTCGATTTCTATATCAAGCGGCTTCTGGAGCACAACGGCCTGCCCTCCATACCCTATTTCGCAAACCGTCTCTCTTGTAAAAGGGACACGATGATAAGCATCGAGCACCCTTACCTCAGCGGAGATTGTGGCCTCTGTGGAACCTGCAAGAGGACAATCCTGCTTGAGGAACGCCCCTTTTACGACCTTATCACCTACATCGGTAATGGCTACTCCGATCGATGCGCCGCCGGGGAAGCGGATCGGGTCTATGCCAAGGAGGTTCTCTTCGAGTACTGCGTTCGAGGGGGAATCGATTGCACCCATTTCGAGCATTTCGGAGAGGTAGCCGACGATATGTCGAAAAAAACCAGGGGGCTCATCTTCGACCTCGACGGAACGCTCGTCGACTCGTATGAGGCAATCTATATCGGGCTCGAGGAAGTCTTCAACCATTTCTCCATCCCCATCTTTCCCTTCCACCAGCTGGGGAAATACCTCGGGGGATCGCTGGATGAGATCTTAAAACCTTTCCTTGCACCTCGTCAAATAGAAGAGGCCAAACCCGTCTTCCGTAACACATATCGCCACATTTACCTGGACAAAACCTCGCTCGTAGAGGGTGCAAAGGAGGTCATTGAAGAGCTTTTCCGGCGATCGATTCGATTAGCTGTGGCCTCCAACAAGTCGGGCACATTTTGTCGGGAGCTCCTCTCCCACATGGGGATCGATCGCTTCTTCACAACCATCATGGGGGTCGGGGATGGGTTGAGGCCAAAACCCTTTTCCGACATGGTGAACGCCGTTGTGGGGGATTTGGGCCTTCATCCCAACGAGGCTATCATGGTGGGAGATACCGTGGAGGATATCAAAGCCGGAAAGGCGGCGGGGATCGATGTCTATGCCCTGGGCAATGGCTACCATCCCCTGGAAAAGCTCTTACGAGAAAGGCCCAGACGTATATTGAGGGAATTGAGGGATCTCCCCAAAGCCCTCCAACCTTAGTCATTGGTTATCAGTTACTCGTTATCAGTTACCAGTTATTCGTTATTGGTTATTAGTTATCAGGTATTAGTTATTCGTTATCAGTTACTCGTCACGGTTATTGGCCAATAACTATTAACTATTTACGAGTAACGAGTGCCTGCCTTGTCCGATCAGCTGAAGCTAAATTTCAGGGCGTCTTTCACGATGCCGATGGGATTGTGGATCGTAACCTCATCCGATCCCGCAAAGAGTAAGCCAACCGGCTTGTTCCCTTCCCCACTCACCAGCAGCGAACCCGAATCCCCGCCCTGGGACATGTTCGTCGTGAGGATCTGGTTCGTGAACAGCGCGATCTTCCCTCCCCCATATCCCACCGTCACGGAGGCCCCTAAGACCTGAACCGTTCCCGTGGTCAGGCCCGTGGTCCGGCCGCTCTTCTTCACCTCCATGCCCAATTCCGCTTCCATATCCTCCATCACCGACCCGATCTCCAGAATTTCACTCTTGACCACATCGGGGCTCACGGGCTTGGCCAGGGCGCCATCTACCTGATTCGCCTGCTGAATCACCACCGGCAAGAGTCGATGCTTCGAACCGACAAGCCACGCGAGGAAATTGGCTATCCCGGCCGCGGCCTTGGAGAACGAGCAGGGGGATGGAGAAGGCTCTGATTCAAACTGAATGGATACGAACCGTTCCAGATGCGCAATGGTATCCTCCGCTGTGGTACCCCCATCGTGTGGCCCCGGCTGAAGGATGGAATCTCCCCCGGTGGCATCATTGCTGTTGGCCATGACGTGATTATTGGACAAAATCAGTATCTCATTCGTCTCCGCATCCCTCACCAAGACTCCCAAGGTTCCGGCAGTTATCTTATAATGACCGATGCTCACACCCCCGGGGGCCGGCCTCCACCGATCGGTTCTCGCCTGAAGCGCAACAATTTCGCCAACCTCGATGACGTCCGTAATCACTCCCTCGATTTCAGTCGGAATCACATCTCTTTCCTTCAACTCCTCGACGGATACCTTCTTCTTGACCATCACCACCAGGGACAGG
>DAOVIU010000028.1 GCA_030673585.1 Pseudomonadota bacterium
CCTCCTCCGGTTGAAGCCAATGATTACCTTGTCTGCTTGCTCTGTTCCCAACCCCTCAGGAAAATCGATTCAATGGATTTTCGCACGTTCCCATCAATGACTACCCTTTTCCTAAAGGCACTGGACATGACCTTTGTATCAAGGCCCCTTCGGAGACAGCGATCGTCACCACAGAGATACACACCCCTGCCCGGCATCCGTTGCCCCACATCTACTACCACACCCCTTCCCTCCGTATAGACCAGCCGGACAAGCTCATCTTTGCTCCACCTCCCACGACAAACCACACATCGCCTCACGGGAGTGTGTCCGACTTTAGTCATCAGCCGGCTTCCCGTCAAAGTCGCGGGCCGCTCTCAATAATCCCTCCGCCTTTTTCATGCCAATTCCAGGGATCGAGGAAAGGACCTCTAAATCGCCCTCGGCCAAATCTCCAATGGTATTGACCCTCCCGGATACGAGAAGTGCCGCCGTCTTCTCCCCTACACCCTTCAACTCGTTGATGGGGAGAGATTCCCTCTGGTCTTCCTGCTCCGCATCCACCTCTGCTCCTTCCACCTCGGCCCCCACCATTTCCCTGGCAGCCATTACGATCTTCTGGGCCTTTTTTATGCCAATACCCGACAATCTCGCCAGCTCCTCCACTTCTGATTCGGCAATTTCCTTTGCCGAGGCAAACTCCTCGTTGTAAAGGATCCGAGCGATCACTTCTCCCACATGGGGGATCTCCCTTAGCCTCCCGATGGTTTCCTCCAAAATCTGCTCCATCCTGGATTGGCTCTTGATGTCGATCCTGTAACCCGTGAGCTTTGACGCCAGCCTCACGTTTTGCCCCCTTTTTCCAATGGCCAACGAGAGCTGATCATCCTCCACTACGATCTCCATGTTCCTGTTTTCCTCGTCAATATAGGCACGGGATATTTTGGCAGGAGCCAGGGCATTGCTCACATACTTGGCGATATCTTCGGAGTAAGGGATGATGTCGATTTTTTCACCTCGGAGTTCCTGCACAACGCTTTGAACCCTGGAACCCTTCATCCCCACACAGGCCCCCACTGGGCCCACATCCTTGTTTGTGCTGTAAACGGATATCTTCGCCCTCTCTCCTGGCTCCCTCGCTGCGTCGATGACCTTGATGATTCCCTCCGAAATTTCCGGAACCTCCATCTCAAAAAGCTTAACCAATAGTCCCGGATGCGTCCGAGAAAGGAGAAGCTGAGGTCCCTTTGACGATTTTTGAACGTCCAAAATATAGGCACGGATTCGATCTCCTTGTCGATAAGCCTCACCGCGAACTTGTTCTCGGGCCTGCAAAATCGCCTCGGTCCTCCCCAAGTTTATGTAGAGGTTGCCCCTTTCGGCCCTTTGAACAGCCCCCGTCACGATCTCTCCTTTTCTGTCCTTATAGTCGTTGTAGATGTTATCCCTCTCCGCGTCGCGGACCCTTTGGATGATCACCTGTTTGGCGGTCTGCGCGGCTATCCTCCCGAAATCACTGGTATCCAATTTCACTCCCAAACTATCCCCCATCTCCGCATCCGGATCCAGCTCCCTCGCCTCCTCCAACGAAATCTGGGTATAGGGATCCTCCACCTCTTCCACCACCTCCATGAATTGGAAGAGTTCCACCTCTCCAATCTCCTCATTATAGTGGACCTCCATCTCCCTCTGGGGCCCGTATTTTTTCCGAGAGGCCATCAACACCGCGTTTTCCAGCGCATCGATAATGACCTGCCTCGCTATTCCCTTGTCCTTTCCTACCTGCTCTATGATAAAGTTCAAATTTTGAGCCATCGACTCCTCCCCCCCCTCTTGCTCTGTCAACAGTTAAAATTCAAATTCTAGATTGGCTTTGGCCACATTTAAAAGGGGAATGTCTAGGACTTCGCCTCCTATCCCGATTTGAATCACCGCATTCGTGCAGCCTAACAGCCTTCCCTTAAAGTTCCGCCTCCCTCCTATAGCATCATGGGTACGTATCCTGGCCAACCCACCCTTGAATCTCTCGAAATCCCTCTCCTTCTTCAAGGTTCTATTGAGCCCTGGGGATGAAACCTCCAGCGTATACGGCGACTCGAAAAGGTCCTCCACATCTATTACCGGTCCGACTTCGTTGCTAACCAGAGCGCAATCACCTAGGCTTACTCCCTCCTTTTTGTCGATGTAAATCCTTAGCACCCACCCACTGGCCTCTCTCCTGTATTCCACATCGATCAATTCCATCCCATGCGAAGTCACGATGGGTTCGACGATTTCACTAACTGCCCGCTCCATCTCCCCTTCCATCTCACCCCGGCTTAAGCAGAACAATCCGCCGTCCAAAAAACGAGGCTTCTAATAAAAAAGTGGGCCGGAAGCCCACTTTTCCAGTAGACCTAATTGGCAATAAAATAGCATAAAATAACGGATATTGCAAGCAAAAAGTTACAGATTCCTCAGGTTTCCAATCTGTTTTACCACGATCTCACATATCTTGCGCATCTTCGCACCCACCTTCTCAGATGAAAAACCGCCTTCCCAAGATGGCGCCGAAAATGTATCCGTAACAACCATTGCCGATCCAACCCGGATGTTCCGAAAGATCCCCACGCAGAAGACCGCGGAGGTCTCCATGTCAACCCCCAATACCCCCTTGGACCGATAACGCCGGATCTTCTCCGCAGTTTCCCGATACAAGGCGTCCGTGGTCCAACACATCCCCATAGAGGGCTCGATCCCGTATCCCAGCAAGCCCCCGCGAATCAAGTTCTGAGTGTCTTGATCGGCGTGACAGCTCATCCCCTTGGGGAGGTAATGGTACGAGGTACCCTCCTCCCTTATGGAATGGGTGGGCAGGATGACCTCCCCAATTCCAATATGTCCTTGTATTGACCCACAGTATCCGAGAAAAATCGCCTTCTTCACCCCGAAAGCTACCAACTCCTCGAGGAGAATGACCGCATTGGGTGCACCGTACCGCGATTGAGTGAAGGTACATCCCCCTCCCCCCACCACCCCTCGATATAACCTATCATTTCTGCCACTCCAAGCCTTCACCCTCCGGGCCCCCGTTTCCCCAACGAGGGTGAGTAAATCACGCCGGCTAAAGGTAATAATGGCCACATTATCCAATGCCAACGACTCTTCCGTCACCCCCTTCCCTGAAATGGAGGCTCTCACCACCTCTCGAGGTGTTATAAGCGAGCCTCTCTCAAGACTGAGAAAATCCATTTTGCCTTTAAAACCCCTCAACGGATTAAAGGGCTCCTCAGGAGGAACTTACCCTTTTCTTCAGCTCCTTTCCCACCTTAAAAAAGGGCAATATCTTGGTCGGGACCTTAATGGTCTTCCCCGTTTTGGGGTTTCTCCCGGTATATCCCTTATATCTCCGGTTCACAATACTGCCAAACCCCCTGATCTCGATTCGCTCATCCTTCAACAAGGCCTCCTTCAAACTCTCGATCACGGTCTCCACGATCATCTTCGCCATTTTGTTGGTCAGATTCAATCGCTGCGCCAGTATTTCGCTCAATTCAGACTTCGTCATAAATCCCCTCCTCCCTCAATTCGATGTGGATACGAATTCGATCCTTAAGGTTCTTCCACAAAGGAAATCAACCTCTCATACGTCTTCTCAAGATATTCCGGCATTACCTTCGTGTCAAACAGAACCGGCATGAAGTTGGTATCCCCATTCCATCTTGGAACGATATGAAAATGAATGTGACCGTCAATTCCGGCACCTGCTCCCCTTCCGATATTCATTCCCAGGTTAAATCCATCCGGCTTTAATGACCTCTTCAGAATGAGGGTGGATTTCTTGAGCAATTCCATCAAGTTCGCCATTTCCCCTCCATCTAGCTCATCTAGGGAGGCAACATGCCTGTTGGGCGCTACCATGAGGTGGCCGCTCGTGTAGGGAAATCGGTTCAGGATAATGAAGGACTGGTTACTTCGATATAAGATGAGATTCCCCCTATCGTTCCTTCCCTTCAGTGTGGAACAGAATAGGCACCCTTGGTCTCGATCTCCCATGATATAGGTCATGCGCCATGGAGCCCAAAGAACTTTCATTCTTTTCCTCCTTATTCCAGGTACTTATTGCCCCCCTTCCTACCATCCAGCCCCGGGATTGTCAAGGGGATGCCTGCATTCCTCCCCAAAAATCCCGCACACAGTTTCATTTCATCGAGAGTACGAGGCCTCCATAATCCCCCTCTTATGTCGGGATACCCCTCATCGTCATCCTTAAAAAAAGGGATGAATGGGTCCCACCCTTGGGGGACCCATTCATCCCTTCGGCAAAGAGGAGGGCTATGTCTCCATGCTAACGCTCCAATAGAGATATGGACGCCATGACACCGGGGTCTCTTGAATCCCTATGGTTATGGTCAAAATCGGCGGCCAGCGGGGTCTCTGTGGCCGCTTAATTAACTTCATCTCCGCCTCTTTTGGAGTTCTCCCTCCTTTCTTACGATTACAGGGTCTACAGCAGGTCACGAGGTTCGTCCAATCCGTCAATCCCCCCTTGGATCGGGGGACCACATGATCAAATGTCACCAGCTCGCGATGATAGTGCTTCCCGCAGTACTGGCATATGCCCTTATCCCTCAGATATATGTTCTGTCTTGAGAATTTAAGGGAGGGAGGTCTTCTCTTGATAAATTGGATAAGGCGAATCACCGATGGAAGTCTGATGGAGAAGGAAACACCGTGGATTACCCGGTCATATGTCTCAACGACCTCCACCTTGCCCAAGGTGAGCATGACGATGGCCTTTTTCCACGATACAACCCTAAGGGGCTCATAGGTCGCATTGAGAAGCAACGCCCTTTCCATCCCTTCAGATCCTCAGCTGCTCCGTGAAAAATTGATATCCTTTGGAATTTTCAAGGCTTATACCGATTTTTGGGCTCCGTGTCAAGGCCTTAACCCCCACGCCATCGATCTATTCCCCCCTCAGGAGCCTCTTCTCACCTACCCTTATGGTTATCCTGCTATTATCGAAATACTCAATGAGGGGTATGGCATATTTCCGTGAGACCTTGGTCATCTCTTTGAACTGGGCAGTTGTAATCTCGTGGTGTACACGGAGAAACTGGATCAATTCCCCTTTAAGCTTTTCAACGGCCTCCCGGTGGAAATACATATCCTCCTTTGCCTTTATGATCACCCCCTCCTCCGCCAACAGACGAACAACATCTCTAACCTCGAGTTCATCCGTTGATAGTTTTGAGGCGAGCTCCTTAAGAGATGGAGACTGGAGTCCTCCCTGTGCGAAGAGGCCCTCAACCCTATCTTTCAGCCTTTTTTGATCATCCCTCAGGGATACCCGATGGGAGGATAGCCTCACCTTATCCTTCTCTACTAATACCTCCTTTGAATCGACCAGCTCCCTCAACATGTGATGAAATAATTTCGCTTCAACGGTTTTGGGCAATTTTGACTTTACCTCTTCCTTCGATGGGCCAGGCTTGAGGGGATACTTTTCATGAAACTCGAGGATATACGATAGGATCATTCTCTTCAGTTGTTCATATCCTGAATGATGGAGAAAGCTCCCCCCGTCTCCATCGATTGTTACAACCTCCCCCTTTGCCGTCAATTCTTTGAGGAGCTTCGATAACCGGCCGGAAGGAATATTCACCCTCTCCCTCAGTTCCCGAAGGGCCATACCTCTTTTACCTGGACTCGCCAGATGGTGAAGGATAACCTCCTCCTCCTTGCCCTCTCTCAAGATCTCGAGCTCCGCTAGAACATGCCTTGCGAGCCTTTTGTGCTTAGCTGGATGGGAATCGATGACAACCCCTCCCCCGAGGGTCTGGATGGCGGAAGAGCCCCGTATGACGAATCGATCTCGAGGGAAGGCTACCACGGGTTGCTCGAATCTCAATTGCACAAACGCTTTCTTCCCCGGGGCTACCTCATCACTGTCCAACAGAATGATGGTGGCCAGCCTTGAGCTAGTACCGATATAAAATCGCTGCTTTATTCTGTTACGCAAAGGACGAGGTGCAGTGGGGAGATGCTCGAGGTAGGCATCCACCATATAGGTGGGTGTTATGGTCTGGGGATGAACAACTACATCGCCTCGATTTATGTGGGATTTCTCGACCCCTTGCAGATTAACCGCCGTCCGTTGCCCCGCCCTTGCTGTTTCAACCATTTCATTATGGACCTGAATACCCCGAACCTTGCTTTCCTTGAGTGAGGGCAGTATTTGAACCGTATCCCCAACCACAATGCTCCCAGAAACGAGAGTGCCTGTAACCACGGTGCCGAATCCCTTCATGCTAAATACCCGATCGATGGGCAACCGGAAGAGTCCCTCGGATGTCCTCCCTTGGACCTCATTGGCCAATCTATCCAAGGCGTCCAGCAATTGCGGAATCCCCTCGCCAGTGAGGGAGGAAACATTAACAACGGGAGCCCCTTCCAAAAACGTTCCCCTGACCACTTCCCTCACTTCTTCACCAACCAACTGCACCAACTCGGGGTCAGCCAAATCGATCTTACTCACTACTACCAAACCCTTTCTGACCCCCAATAACCTGCAGATATCCAAATGTTCCCTTGTTTGGGGCATAATTCCCTCGTCTGCCGCCACAACTAACGCAACGAGATCGATGCCCCATGCTCCAGCAACCATGTGTTTGACGAATTTCTCATGGCCGGGGACATCCACGATCCCCAACCTCAAGCCGCTGGGAAGAACGAGGGAGGCAAATCCCAGTTCAATGGTGATTCCCCTCGCTTTTTCTTCCTTCAATCGATCCGTATCAATACCCGTTAAGGCTTTGATCAAGGCAGTTTTACCATGATCGATGTGCCCGGCCGTTCCTAAAACGATCTGCTTCATCTCCTTTGCCTCGAGCCCTAGCATCACAGGACCAAAAAGGTTTGCTCCTCACCCTTATTAGCAGATCTCCGTAACCAGCGCAAGGGCTATCTCCGTGCCCCTTTAGGTTTTTATGCCCACTCGGGCTCAACTTCATTCATTGAAAAAAAAAGGGGAGAACCGAAGTTCTCCCCTTCCCAGGAAAGGGCTCTTATTTCACGGTGTCCCTCAGTTTATTTCCCGGCTTGAATTTGGCGACCTTGGTGGCTGGTATCTTGATCTCCTTTCCCGTTCGGGGGTTGCGCCCCGACCTCGCCTTCCTCCTTGCAACCATGAAGGTGCCAAACCCAGTCAGGGTCAATTTATCACCCTTTTTCAATGCCTTTGTTACGTTGCCGGTAAAGGAATTTAGTGCCTTTTCAGCCGCTGCCTTCGTAATCTTGGCATCCTTCGCGATACTCCCAATGAGTTCAGCCTTTGTCATCCCTTTTCACCTCCTTTTCCTTTGAATCATCGCTAAAAGCCCGTATTTTCGGGCTTTTAAAATGCGGTGACCCCATGGTAAATAGTTTAACAATAAATGTCAACTAAAAATCTCTCATTTCTTCCATTTTTTTCTCAATTTCCCGACCATCTTTTCACCATTTCTCGTTCCCACAAACGCTGAGGTCGCCTCGTCATCCCCTGAAAGTTATTTCCTACTGATTCAAAAAAAGTAAAAATTTCGAAAAGTTATATATATCTTTCCATGAAGCTGGCAATGGTCTCTTCGACCGTTTGCGGTGATGCGGTCCCTATCTTTTCGAGGAAATCCTGCACCCTTTGGAACAGCAGTGGATTGCTGAGGTCATCTAATCTCCGATAAACCCCTGCACGTCTTCCCAGGCGATAATTAAGTCTCTCATCTTCCGGAAGCGCCAAGTATCGATCGATGACTCCTATCATCCCCGCTTTGTCCCCCGGCATTTGCCCCTCTACCTCCTCCAAAAGGTTTAAGATGTGATCGCTGGCAAAATAGCTCTTAATGCCATGGAGTCCTTCGATGAGCAACCTCTCCTCCCTTACGATTTCATCATCGGAACACAGGACGAATTCGCTCGCTCGGACCTTTTCGTACAGAGGCGTATCCTTGAGAACCTTCAGGGTTCTAACCCGAATGAAATGGGGACCGATCTGGTTCAGGACCTTGGAAGTTTCAATGGCGTGGGGTTTCCACATCCTTTTTCCCCCCAGCCCTAAAATCACGTATTCGGAAAGCTCCAAACCGGATCTCTTCACCTTTTTTCCCGCCTCGACATGTTCCCTGGCCGTCACCCCCTTCTTCATGCATGCCAGAAGGCGATCATATCCCGATTCCAGGCCGATATGAACCCTTGATAACCCTACTTCGCGGAGCGCCTTGAGCTTTTTGAGTTCGGTTCTGAAGACCGTCTTCGACCTTGCATACGTAGTAACCCTCTCGATATGAGGGAAAGTTTCCCTCAGAAAGGTAATGATCGCCGCCAGGTCGTCAGCCTGCATCCTCAGGTTATCGCCGTCTTGAAGAAAAACATTCTTGCCCCCGCCGTATAGCCACAGGGCAATCCTCCTAAAATCCTCACTGTAAAGATCAGGCCTTTCAAAAATGGTTTGAACCATCGAGGTATCGATTTCCCCCGCAAGGCCCCTGTTCCATGAAATCGCCTTTATTTCCCCGCTGATCTCCTGAACAGTCCTGATATCCCCCTTAACCTCATCCACCGATCTCACGCTGAAACGCTCCCCCTTGTAGGTTCGGCAAAAGGCGCACCGATTCCATGGACAATTGCGGGTAACCCGGATAAGGAGGCTGTAAGCCTCATTGGGAGGCCTAATAGGACCCTCCTCAAAGCTCAATGCCATCTGTTGCAAACTCCAACTCGGTTTAGACGAAGATTAAATCCTCCGGTTCTATATCCAACTTGGAAAAGATCTTCTTCTCAATGCGGTTGCTGAACGATTCCATTCGATTCATCCACGCTTTTCCCTCTTCTTCGGTCCTGCAATATCTGGCCCTGAGATCTTCAAACCTCTCCCCCAAGGTTACAACCTGATCGTGACGGACCCTCTTATCCGAACGCGAAGTTTATTATCGGAGATATCAGAGATAGGGAAAGGCTTACAATGGCGTTTAAGGGGGTTGATTACGCCGTTAATACAGCAGCTATGAAACGTATTGAGGTATGTGA
>DAOVIU010000168.1 GCA_030673585.1 Pseudomonadota bacterium
AGGTCGATATAAACGTTAGGTTTTAAGGCGGCAATACTGAGCGCCTCTTCCCACCAGCAGAAGCCAGCATGAGCCAATATTATGGTAAGGCTGGGGAAGTCGTTAGCCACTTCGTCGATGTAAACGGGATAACAGTACTTGCTATAGAGGGGGATCATCGCTGGGCCAGTGTGGACCAGAACCGGTATTCCTAATTCATCTGCTTTAGCATAGAGCTTATAACAGCTTTCATCATTGGGATAAAATCCGGCAGCTGGATGAAGTTTGAGCCCCCTCATTCCCCACTCATTGATGCCCTTCAAGAGAAGTTCGACCGCCTCGTCCCTTCTGGGATCAAGGCCGACAAAAGCAACAAGGCGCTTGCTGTTTTTCCGTGCTATCTCGGCATATATCCTGTTTAGCTCGGTTACTGAGTATCTCGCCTCACCCACAGTTCTCGCGAGGCCGTAATCGAGCAAACTGATCCAACTTTGGCTAATTCCCGCATCGTCCATATCCTTGATGAGCAACTCACCTGTCTCGTCCCAGAACTCGGGTAATCGCTCCCTAATACTATGGTCAGGCCTGTTGGACAACGAGCTGAATAGCCTCACCCAGTTGTCCCAATACGGCTCAGCTATGAAATTCGGGGACATTAAATGCACATGGCTATCGATAATCACAATACACTACCTCCCTTTCAGCCTCTCCTGTGCCTCCATATGTACGGGATGTCCACTTTTGGAGATTGATACGTCCTTTTTGTTTCCATCGATTATTCCCAGATGGCCTAATAAGGACACTCTATTATCTCATCTATGGGCCACCGGGTAAGCAGTTCATACCCTGTCTTGGTCACACGAACCATATCTTCTAAGCGGACACCTTGCCCTAAGCCGTCGCCCACCTGGGTCTCAATAAGGAAGACCTGATTTTCCTTGAGGGGAAGGGGATGTTCGAGACTCCACTCACGGGATATCAATGGCCGCTCGATGTGGCTAAGCCCCATTCCGTGGCAGGCAGCATTCCCGGACACAGCTGCCTCATCCTTCCCCGCCCACTCCTCGGCTGAGGGAAACCATTTCGCTATATCCGCTGTGGTATTTCCCGCCTTACACCCCTTGTCGAGGGGCTCCCGTTGCCAGTGAGCAACTTTCTTGAATGCCTCCTTGATTTCGGGCCATGCCTTACCACAGACAAAGGTACGGTAGTAGCAGGTATGGTACTGCTGGTAGCGAATACCATATGCGTCCACAAAAATCGAATCCCCTGGCCTTATCATTCTATCGGTAAAGTAGCGTATGTTGGGCCATGAATTTGGGCCTGATGCTACCACGAAACCATCGCCATAGGTTGTTCCACCCAACTTGTAGGCACTATTATTCATTATTCCAACGAGGTCACTCTCCCTCGTACCGGGGGCGATAGCCTTTCGCACCGCGTAAAGGGCTGCCTCCCCTATGGCACATGCGATTCTCATACACTCTATTTCGTCTTTCGTCTTTGTCTCTTTGGCGTCATTGAGAGCCTCTATGGCCTTGGTAGTAACCTTTATGCCGGCATTCTTAAGGATTTCCTCCAATCTGGGTGAATAGATATCAATACCCACGGGTTCATTGAGGGCGCCCATCTCCTTCAGATCATCCTTTATCTGCTGGACAAATTTGGGCACAATGCTGTCAGCTGCTTCAAGACCAACGACATGCTCCAAGAGTGGGGCTTGGGCGTGTCTGACCTCAAGCCACGGCGCGTGATAGGCCTGCTGTTCGGCTATAGCGCCATGCTCATACAGTATGGGCCTTTCCTTATCTCCACCAAACAGGAGATATCGCCACCCTATGGGGACGGGACCAAATGATTCAGCCTCGGTTAGATACGGTAGTCGAATAGCGGAACCCACATAAATCAAATTGCAGTCCCTAAAGCAGAGAAGTGCCCCCAAACCATATTTCTTCAGCTGCTCCCTTGCCTTTTCTCTTCTTTCCCTTCTCAATCGGTCCATGTTAATGCGTTCCTGCCACCAACAGAGCCCAGCGCCAACGGTTTCGCGCAGAACACCCTCTGGTGAAAATATCCTTTCTTGTGCCATGTTAGTCCTCCTTCCCTAATGTCATCATAGACCTTGTCCGAAAAGTCAGTTCTTAGCCGGATGTTTGGGAGTTGTCAACACCAAAATGGGGCCCAGAACCTGAAGCTGATCTTAGCGGATCTGCTCCAGGATCCATCGGCTTCAATACAAGACGTAACCACATTACAGTCCTGCGGTGTTGCAGTCAAAAGATGGTGCTGCGGTCAGGCGGGAATCTCTCCGATGGTGCAGTGTCGGGCGAATTCGCGCTCAGCCCTCCTTTTACCGGTTCACCACAGAAATGAGACATAAGTCTCGACAAAATTGTCGAATACACCCCTACTTCGTCGACCTTCTATAACATAGTAAAATACAAAAGGAAACAAAGAAATCCCCTCCCCTTCCTCGACCATTTCGTCGAAGGGAAAAGGCCCCATGTTGCCACCGAGAAAATTTGAAAATCCAATGATATTAAGTAGTTATAGACGAATCCTCCTTTTGGCACATCCCTTGCTCTTCCAGGAGGGCAAATGGACAATTCCAACAGAAGGAGGTAAGAGTCATGAAAAAGACAAAGACCGCGATGGTCGCCATTGCAGTAATCGTGGCAATTGTCCTGGTCGGCGGTTGGGCTTTTGCCCATCGGCCTTGGGGCGCAAGGGGCTATGGGCATCAGGGATATGGCTCCGGGGACCCGTACTCGAGCCTATCGCCTGAACAGAGGCAAAAGCTTGAAGCCCAGGAGCAAAAGTTCACCCAGGATACGGCCGAGCTTCGGAGGGAGCTCTACCGGAAAAGGCTCGAGTTAGAGGGCCTCTGGGCCGATCCCAAGGTCGATCCCGAGAAGATCAAGGTCAAGCAGGGGGAAGTTTTTGAGATAGAGCGCCGCATTCAGGAAAAGGCGCTGGAGCACCAGTTGGCCATTCGAGAGCTGCTTCCGGAGGAAGGGACGGGTTATGGGATGGGCTACGGCCATCGTCACGGAAGGGGACATATGAGGGGCCGCGACCACATGAGAGGTTATGGCGGAGACCATTGCATGTAACCGAAGGTGATCTCCTGGGGTCGGGTCCAAGGGGAACGGGCCTGGCCCCATTCCCTTGATTTTTCCCCTCAGTTAGGGTAATCAAGACTGGGGGACAGAGATGAAGACAAAGTTTTTCATAATCCCCTCTATACTGCTTATCATCCTTCACATATCCCTTGCATGGGCCCAATGGCCCGTTCAAAGGGGAATGGGTCATGGACATGGCGATCCTCCGTGTTGGCTCCCCGAAGACCTTCAACTGACGGCCGAACAGAAGGAGAAGCTGATATCCATCCAGGGCAGCTATTTGAGCGACATCAGCTCCCTGAGGAATGACCTCTTGAACAAGAGGTATGAGCTTAGAAGGCTCATCTCAGACCCCACATCGAAGGCCGATGATATCAGGGCAAAACAGGAAGAGGCCTTCGAGCTGGAGACCCAAATCCAGGAAAAGGTCATCGATTATCAGCTCATGGTACGGGAGATCCTCACCCCGGAGCAATTCCGGCTTTGGATCTCCAGATATCAGGCGGGTTTTGGTCAGAGGAGGGGTCACCGGCATGGAATGGGCATGGGAAACCATTAAAGCCCTCACGTAGACTGAAGGATGGCGGAAAAACCGAAGAGAACATCTTACCGATTATCCATTAGCCCCATCTATCTCGCCCTCATCTGCTTCCTCATCATAGTGCTTCTCATCATCGGCGGTTTCTTCGAGATCAAGCGAACCCAGAGGAGCCTACGGGGAATCCTGGAAAACCAAGGCACAACCTTTCTTCGGGGATTGGAACGGGAGATTCAGAATACGGTCTCCGTCATCGATGTTATGGAAGAGGTCCCTGGAGGCCATCTCCTCAATATCGCCTCCTCTATCAATTTCTTTGCGCTCGAGGATGCCGTTATCGACTATCTCCTGGAGATCGCATCAACGGTGGATAGGGGGGAAGCCGCCCGCGGACTTTCCCGGCCGGAATTGAAAAGCCTCGCCCGAAAAAAGGGGGTTACCGCTATTGAGATCCTGAATGATGGCTCGAAGTGGCAGGCCGGGCGGAAAGACCTTTATGGACCACTTCTGATGGGAAATCGGGAGATGGTTATCCTTCCCTTCAAAAAACCTAAGCCGGATAAGGGAGACCTCTTTTCCGTCGCAATCCGGAGGACAGGAGGGGAGGGCATCCTCGTGGCAAGCGTTGATTACCCGCGAATGAGAAAATTGAGGCGGAAATTCGCAATCCAAAACGTCCTCGACACCGTGGGTTTTGGGGAGGGGATTCAATATGTATCCATTCTCGACCGCTCTCTTTCCCTCATCGCCCAAATAGGGGAAGAAAGGGCAGGTGAAATAAGGGATGTTTTCCCCCAGGAGCACGTTCAAGGGGAAGAAAAACCGAGATCCGAGTTTCGTTCCCTTTCCAACGGGCAGGAGGTATTGGAAGTGGTGAAAACCTTATACCTCAGGGGAGAGCCGCATGGAGTCATGCAGGTAGGCTTATCCACCGGAGGGATCCGAGCCATTCTCTCCCTGTCCAGGAGAAATATCACCCTTTCCATCGGGGTACTCTTGGTATTGGGCATTGCAGGGGTAACCCTCATCTATATTGATCAAAACCGACATCTTCGTAAAGTACGGGAGATGGAGGACAGGGTTCGAACCGCCGAA
>DAOVIU010000253.1 GCA_030673585.1 Pseudomonadota bacterium
ATGCGGAAACCGGGGAGCTGCTCTGGAGGTACTCCCATGCCGTAAATCCCTTTATGGCTTACTCCATTCCCAGCGACATAGCCCGGGTGGATACCACGGGGGACGGCTACATCGATCGGTTATACGTCGGGGATACGGGGGGCAAGATGTGGCGCTTCGACATCGGAAGCCCATCTCCCGGCAACTGGACGGCAAAACTCCTCTTCGATTCTGGCCCGGGAAACCCGGGAAGGAAGATCTTCTATCCCCCCGATGTGTGCTTGGAAAGCGGAGGCGGGTACTATGAGATGCTCTTCTTCGGCACGGGCGACCGGGCGGATCCCAAGAATATCACCGTCTGTAACCGGATCTACGCCGTAAAGGATAGGGATGGACCAACCACCCTGACCGAGGGCAATTTGCAGGACGTCACCGACGCCCTTTTGGAAGAGGCGGACACGGAGAACGGATGGTACATCCGGCTCAACCAGCACCTCGGGGAAAAGGTCCTTTCACCTCCCGTGGTCTATTTCGGGACCGCCTACTTCACCTCCTTCATACCGGATCAGGAGGAATTCGACGACCTCTGTTATGTGGGGCAAGGAAGGGGAAGGCTGTACGCCCTGGGCTACAAGACCGGGAACCCGGTTTTCGATTTGGATGGCCTCGGGGATACCCTGGACATAAACGATCGTTCATCGGAGATCGGCGTCGGCGTTCCCTCAGGTGTGGTCATTGCCATTTTCGACGAGATAGCAAAGGGATACGTAGGAGTGGGCGGAGGGATCTATCGCCCGCCAGTTTCAAATAAGTCAACCATCATTCCCATGTGGTGGCGGGAGGTCTTTTAACCACTCTTGAGGAGGCAGTTATGAAGGCGTTGATGGAGATAAAATGGTTGAAAAAAACGGCGCTTATGGTAGCATGGATGTGTCTGTTCTGTGCGGGGTTGCAATTTCCGCTAACTCCTGCATGGGGGGATCGCCAAGACCAGCAGTTCCAGGGCATTATCATGGAAAAAAATTCTCGTGAGCGGGCGATTTACGTAAATGAGATGAAGGTCCTCGTTCCCAGCGGCACGGAGATCACAACGACCCGTGATGTGAGGCTTTCTTTCGAATCACTGCGTCCGAAGCAGTGGGTGTTCATCCGGGTTCGCTCCGAGGGGAAGAATCTTATAGCCGATAGTATCGTCCTCATACCCCGATATATTCCCCCCAGGGAGAGGGGGAAATTCCGTTTCTTTAAGCAGACAAGGGTTTCGAAATAATAGCGGTGAAATACAATGTGGGCAGGTAGACTTATAATAGGATGGACGCTTTTCATGTTCATCGTGGGCTGCACGGGAGAGGCCCCTGAAAAGCCCATCGCCGGTAAAACTCCCCCCTCCGAGCGCTCCACACAGGTCACCCCTTCGGATAGCAAGATGCAGGGAAAAGAGGCTTCCTCCGGCCCTGTTCGGACCCGCAACTCCGCTCCCACGGTCACGTTGGTTTCCATCGACCCCGAGCTACCCCGCAAGAATTCCACGCTGAAGGCCAGGATCGAGGCCTCGGATCCCGATGGGGATACCATTTCCTTCTCCTATCAGTGGGTAAAGAACGGCGACGAGATCATCGGCGAGACCTCCGAAACCCTCATGGATACCATCCTCAAGAAGGGGGATAAAATTGTCTTACGCGTGAGCCCCTACGACATGGCGGGCACGGGAGAGGAAGCAATCTCCCAGGAGATCGTTATCCTGAATAGCGCTCCCGTCATCACCTCTTCGCCCAAGGCCCAAAAAATGAAATCAGCCCTCTACACATATCAGTTAGTGGCCGAGGACCCCGATGGCGATCCCATCACTTTCTCCCTCTCCCCATCCTCCCCTCGAGGAATGACCATCGACCCCCAAACCGGATTGATCCAGTGGAAGGTCGGCCGGGATGGCGCTGGCACCCACACCATCGAGATCATCGCCGCCGATGATGATGAGGGGCGATGCACCCAGAAATACAGCCTCACCATAAGGATGCCGAAGTCCTAAGGGATGGCATCTCCCTCGTGGGCAAGGGGTTTGGGGGATTAGGGAACACCGATGTCCCTTCGCTTCAATTCTTTCCGGTCTGTTGGCCGAATTCCCTTTCGCTCAGAGTTCGTTTTTCCGGTTTTCCAGGGATTTCCAACTTTGAACTTTAACATTGACTCTCGTGTTCGTGTTTCGTGTCCGTTATCAGTTATTTGTCATTTGACATTTCTCCTTCTGCCTCCAGCCTCCAACCTCAAACCTCTTTCGCCTTTCCCTGACCGCAACACTGCAGCACTGCAACACCGCGGAACCAATTTGCCGCAGCACCGCATAACTTTGCGCTCCAGGGAAACCGGCCAACAACCATTTCAGCGGTGGCCCTTCTCTCGTATATCACGCTCATGGACAACGGTGTCCCTGAAAATCAGGAAACTCCAGAAATATCAGGAAGCTTCAGGTCGTTTTTGCTTTGACAAATAGGGAGATTTCTATTATGATAGTACGTGAATCTCATTGTCACCGGGAAGGAATGAACGGGAAAAGAGGGCTGACCATCATCGAGCTGGTGGTGGTGATGTGCATTTTGGGGGTCATGGTCTTGATCGCCATCCCCAACATCGGCCGATGGCTGCCACGGTATCGGTTGAGGTCCGCAGCAAGGGACGTGGCCTCTAATATACAGCTGGCGCGATTGGGTGCCATCAAGGATAACCGGGAATGGGCGGTTATCTTCGATACTAACAGTCAATCATACAGGATCATTTCCAACAGAGGACCCGATGGGAATTGGGATACACCCGATGATGTTGGACATAAGGGGGACGTTAGCCCCTGGCCGTTATCGACGAAGAACCTCCGTGACTACCCAACCGTCCGATTTGGCGACAGTGGTCATGGTCCCAGACCCGATGGTGGAGCTGTTGGCGACGGGGTGACTTTCGGGCAAGATAGGGCCGAGTTCAACCCCGCAGGGACGAGCACTGCCGGAACGGTTTACCTCCAGAATAACCGGAATGGGGCCTTGGCAATAAGCGTGAGCAGCAGTACCGGGATCGTTAGAATGTGGACGTGGGATTCCTCGTGGAAAAGGATGTAATTTCATGTTTGGGGGGTGTTCAATGAGCCGTTCGTTGATCAAGAGAGGAGAAAATAAGGGCTTCACCCTTATGGAGGTTTTGATCGCCATCGTGGTGCTCTCCGTGGCTCTACTGGCCTTGGCGGGACTTCAAATCGTTTCTATTCGCGGCAACTCCTTTGGGAATCACATGACAGAGGCGCTCACCCTTGCCAAGGATAAAATGGAGGAGATGATGAATACCGAGTGGGATCAAATAGGGGATATAAGCGATGACCCCCCAGGAGCTTCCGGCGTTATATACCACAGGGAATGCAGCGTTTCGCAATCCGGTAAGATCAAGACCGTTACTATTACGATGACGTGGGACAACGACAACCATCGGGTGGCCCTGGTGACGAAGATCCCCGATTTACGGGCAAGCCCATGATGGAAAAGGAAGGGTTCAAGGCCTATCAGAGGGGATTAACCCTGATCGAGCTCATGGTGGCCCTGGCCCTCAGCTTCATCATTGTTGGGGCGGTGTATCGCGTGTTCATCTCTCAACAGCGCACATACACCATCCAGGACCAGGTGGCCGAGGCACAGCAAAGTGCCCGGGTGGCCATGAATATCCTGATGCGAGACCTGAGGATGGCGGGCCACGGAAAGCCGGAAGGGAATGTCGTTATCGGGGGGAAGGA
>DAOVIU010000088.1 GCA_030673585.1 Pseudomonadota bacterium
GACAGCTTAGATGGTCGGATGTCTTCCAGTATGGAACAATACGAGCTTGCGATTACACAGTCTAAAAAGTATGGCACGAAGGTTCCCGGCCATGCTCTCGAGTTCTACCCCTTAGAGCTCTATTGGGTCGGGAAATTGGACGAGGCGATTGAATGGAGCCGAGAAGGTATCCAAACGTGCCGTGAACGCGGGGATACTTTCCCTTTGATGCGTGCGCTTTCCAATTTGGGGATTTCCTTGGCTGCACGAGGGCGATACAGTGAGGCCCTTCAAATCTTCGAGGAAGCACAGCAGTTTGGCAGAGAATACGATCTCGGCCGGCCACTTGCCCGTTGCATGGTGATGTTAGGAGGGGTTTATCTTGAACTCTATGACTTTACGACCGCCCAGGCGATCACAGAGGAAGCTAAGGAGATCGCCACTTCTTTTGGTTTCCCACCGCCAATCATTAGTGCGAACATTGATCTTCTTTTCAACTTTGCAAGAAGAGGGGAGGTGGGAAGAGCGGAAACCCTCGTGAACGAAGTCGGAGAGGCTGTCGAGAAGGCATCGGGTTGGCACGGGTGGCTTTGGAAGATGCGCCTCACGCAAGCACAGGCAGAAATAAGCTTAGCGCAGGGAGATGGGGAGAAGGCAATACAGTTTGCAGAGAAGTCCCTTCACCAAAGCCAAGCGACTGGAAGGATAAAGTATCAAGCCGCCGCTCTTGAGACGCGTGGCAAAGCACGTGTTTTGATGGTTAAGAAAAGGAAGGAGGGGATTGGAGATCTTCAGAAGGGGATTCAGCTCGTTCGTCCGGTTCAAGACCCTTTGATGTTCCTTCGTGCTGCGTATGCGCTCCTTTGCATTGAAAGACACAAGAAACTTATAGAGGAAGTCAGCAAAGTGGTAACGCAAATAAAGGAATCACTTCTCAATACGCCCCTGTATCGTCCATTTGACGACTCGGAACCAGTACGAATCATTTCACAACCTATCTGCAATTATCCTAAGAAAGTTCCAAAATAGCTGAGAATTTGCAGGAATTTCTGAATTAATCAAGAGCGGATTTAGGGTCAAACCTACAATTTACATTTTACATCTGATCTCATGTATCTCCCCCCGTACTTCTTTTGGTCTTTCACGCGTATTCTCTACCTCGGTGAGTATATTGGGGACTTCTCTGGCGACTATTCCTTTTCCAGCTTTATTTTTTATTGTATTTTGTAGGTTTGACCCCGTTAACTCCGTTAACTTACTATCCTAAGACTAACGATTTGCGGAAGAAATATTGCATAATCGGGATCGGGCCTGGATGAACGAATCCATTTTGTATTAACAGAATTCATTCGAACAAAAGAGAGACTACCAGATATTTCCTCAGGCTGAATGACACCGATGGATGGGAGTGAAGCGGTGAAAATCAAATCAAAAAACTTGTGATGCGGTGTATGTTCCAGATATATTGCTCGATTTTTTGATCTTTCTGGCATAGTTGGAAACAATATTGACCATGTCATCGCGGTCGCGATTTTCCTCGATCAACCGGACAAAGGCACTCCCGATGACGACCCCGTCAACATATGGGGCAATCTCTCGGGCCTGTTGAGGTGTCGAGATGCCAAAGCCCACCACGATAGGGAGAGCGGCTATCTCCCTTATTCTTTCCACGTCCCTTTTGACCTCTACGACACGAGGCTTTGCGGTCCCCGTGACGCCGGTGATTGAGATGTAGTAAAGGAATCCCGTAGCCTGTTTTGATATCTTCCTTACCCTTTCAAGGCCGGTTGTTGGAGCAATCAAGGAGATAAAGTCGATCTCCAATGGATCCGTGTACTGCCTGAGCTCGACGGACTCCTCAGGGGGAAGATCAACCACGAGGATGCCGTCCACTCCCGCCTCCTTCGCCCTTTTTGCGAATCTTTCGTTTCCGTAAATAAAGATGGGGTTGTAGTAGCCAAAGAGGACAATGGGAATCTCAGAAACTAGCCGGAGAGATTCGATCATATTGAGGATACCAGTAAGGGTTGTGCCGTTTTGCAAAGCCCTGTGGGAGGCGGCTTGAATAGTAGGTCCATCGGCTGTTGGATCTGAAAAGGGAACCCCGATCTCCAGGATATCCACACCGGCGGCATCCAGGCCAAGGATAATCTCCCCCGTATGTTCCAAACTTGGATCCCCTGCCGTTACGTAAACAGTAACGGCCTTCTCCCCTTTATTCCTTAAGGAACTGAATTTCCTCTCGATTCGACCCATGATCAATGCACCTCCATCCTTTCAGCGATGATTCCCGCATCCTTATCTCCTCTGCCAGAGAGGTTTATGACGATAATCTTCTCCTTATCCAGGGAAGGGGCCAGTTTCATGGCATACGCCACGGCATGGGCACTCTCCATGGCCGGGATGATTCCTTCATATCTGGCCAGGCAGATGAAGGCACCTACAGCCTCTTCATCATCTATGGTGACGTATTCCGCGCGCCCCGTTTCATGAAAATAGCCATGTTCAGGTCCGACGCCTGGGTAATCGAGACCAGCAGCGATGGAGTAGGCGTCGCGCACCTGGCCGTCCCCGTCCTGGAGAAGGTAGGTCTTATTTCCGTGGAGGACTCCGACTGTCCCCGCCGATATGCTTGCCGCATGCATTCCCGTGTGGAGCCCCTTTCCTGCAGCCTCCACCCCAATCATGGCAACCCCGGGATTGTCCTTAAAGGGATAGAATAGCCCCATGGCATTGCTCCCTCCGCCTACACAGGCGATCAGAAGATCGGGGAGCCGCCCCTCTCTCTTCACGATCTGCCTCTTCGTCTCCTTACCGATTACAATTTGGAAATCCCGGACCATCATCGGATAAGGGTGAGGTCCTGCCGTGGAACCAATGACGTAAAAGGTGTCCCTCACCAGCGTAACCCACTGGCGAATCGCCTCGCTCATGGCATCCTTTAGCGTCGCCGTTCCGGAAGTAACTGGTACAACCTCCGCATCCAGAATTCTCATGCGCAAGACATTGGGAGCCTGTCTTCTTATATCCTCCTCACCCATAAATATCTGGCATTCCATTCCGAAAAGGGCGGCAACCGTAGCCGTGGCCACACCATGTTGTCCAGCCCCTGTCTCCGCGATCAATCTCTTTTTCCCCATCCGCCTCGCGAGGAGGGCCTGTCCCAGGGTATTGTTTATCTTGTGCGCCCCCGTGTGAGCGAGATCTTCCCTTTTTAGGTAGATTTTGGCACCTCCCAGTTCCTCCGTGAAACGCCTCGCATAATAGAGGGGCGTTTCCCTCCCCGCGTATTCCCGAAGATAAGCTGTCAACTCTTTCCGAAACCCTCTATCCCTTCGTGCCCCAAGGTACGCCTCTTCGAGTTCAATGAGGGCGGGCATCAACGTCTCGGCAGTGTAGCGGCCTCCGAAGGTTCCGAAATGTCCCATTTTATTCGGTAGCATTTTTCCCATGGTTGCACCTCTACGATGTCAGGATATATATGATTTCACAGTCGAAATACCCGTGTTTCCTCTCCTCCAATCCCACGAACGATCTCCATGATCTCCCTGACCTTCCGGGGGTCCTTTTTGCCCGGTGAACTCTCAACCCCGCTGTTGACGTCCACGGCGTGAGGGGAGACGATCTCGATGGCTTCTCGAATAGTATCCTGATTTAACCCGCCAGCGATAATGAGAGGATGGGTCTCTTTAACCCTGATGGCCAAGTTCCAATCGGATCTCTTTCCCGTGCCTCCGTAGCGAAGGGGATCGTAAGCATCCACAAGGATGGCCCTCACAAGGTAACTCCGGACCTTTCGAAGATCGCCCTCATACCGGGGAGAAAAGGCCTTGATCAAATGGGATGACGGAAACTGACGGCAGTATTCCGAAGATTCATCGCCGTGAAGCTGAACCAGGCCGAGACCGCAAAACTCCACCGTTTTCTTGACCTCCAGAGGGTCGTGGTTCACGAAAACACCCACCATTGCTATCCCATCCGGAATCTTCTCAATGATTTCTCTTGCCCTCTCCGGCCTCACGTACCTGGAACTCTTCGCATAGAAGTTGAAGCCAAGTGCATCGGCCCCACATTCGGCCGCATAAGACGCGTCCTCCAGGTTGGTAATCCCGCAGATCTTTATCTCCGCCATTGCTTTATTCTCCGCTGCCCAAGAGTTCTCTGAGTTTTCCCCCGATATCCTCAGCTCGCATAAGGGCCTCACCTACCAGAAAGGAACGAATTCCCGCTTTCATTAACCTCTCTATATCCGCTCTGGTGTCGATGCCGCTTTCACTCACCACGATCCTATCCCGGGGAATGGATGGGGCCAGATCCAGAGTTATCCCCAAATCTGTGGAAAATGTCCTCAGATCCCTGTTGTTAATGCCGATGATTTGGGCGCCTGAAGCAAGGGCCTTATCCAGTTCTTCCCGAGTGTGAACCTCGACGAGGGAGGAGAGGCCAACCGATTCTGCGAGATCAATATATTCCCTTAATTGTTCTCCCTCCAGGAGTCGCGCGATGAGAAGGAGGGCATCCCCCCCGAGGACCCTGGTCTCATAGATTTGATACGGGTCGATGATAAAATCCTTCCTCAGGAGAGGAAGATCGACGACTTTCCTGATGCCTGATAGATATGTCCTGCTGCCCTCGAAAAATTCCTCATCGGTCAGGACCTAGACGGCCGCTGTCCCGTGTTCCTCGTAGAGTGTGGCAATCTTGAAGGGATCGAAATCCTCCCTGATCCTCCCCCTGGAAGGGGAACGCCTCTTCACCTCGGCAATGATGGAACGCGGGAAACGACTGATCGCACTTTTGAAATCGCGGGGAGGGGGCAGATTCCCAATATCCCTCTTCAATCGTGCAAGTCGTCTCACCCCCTTCAGGTGGGCGACCTCTTTCCTCTTGGCCTCTACTATCCTGTCCAAGATCATCCCTATCCTCAGCTATTGCTCAACTTGATGAGGGCCTCCAGTTTTTTGATGGCCCCCTCACTGTCGATACACTCCTCGGCCATGGCAATGCCTTCTCGGATGTCTTTGGCCTTCTCCGCTACCATGATAGCCAAGGCGGCATTGAGAAGAACAATCTTTCGGCAGGCCCCATCCTTGCCCATCAGAACATCCTTTGTAATTCTTGCATTGACCGAAGCATCCCCGCCAACAAGTTCCTCACCCGGGTATGTGTTGCCGAATATATCGATGGGGTCAATATTATACGTGCTGATGAGACCGTCCTTCAGCTCGGAGACCCGGGTCTCCCCGGTCACCGTGGCCTCATCGAGGCCGTCGGAGCCGTGGACTACGAAGGCTCTCTTCGTCCCCAGATTTTTCAGGACCCCGGCAAACATCTCCGTCAGCCTGGGATCATAGACGCCGATGAGCAGGGACGTCGCTCCGGCGGGATTTGTTAAGGGGCCTAACATGTTAAACAGCGTCCTGATGCCGATCTCGCTTCGGGGCCCGACGGCGTACTTCATGGCTCCGTGGAGCCGAGGTGCGAAGAGAAAACCAATGCCGATCTGCTGGATACACTCCCCCACGATCTCCGGTTCGGCATTGACGTTCACACCAAGGGCCTCAAGGACATCCGCGCTTCCGCAACTACTGGAGACTGCGCGGTTTCCGTGTTTCGCCACGGTGATACCTGCCGCCGCCACTACAAAAGCCGTCGTCGTGGAGATATTGAAGGTATTCATCCCGTCCCCTCCGGTTCCTACGGTGTCCACGATGATAGGCGAGCGGGCGTCGATCCTCGTTGCCTTCTGCCTCATGATTCGGGCCGCACCCGTGACTTCTTCGACCGTTTCGCCCTTCATCCGTAAAGCCGTGAGGAAGGCAGCAATCTGAGTCGGGGTCGCCTTTCCGCCCATCACCTCGTCCATGGCCTCCATCATCTCTGATTCCTTCAGGTCTTCATGGGTGACAGCTTTTTCAATGGCTTCCTTGATCATGGTTCACGCTCCTTTCTCCTAACCCGCAGTGGTTGGATTCCTTTTCCCGCGGATCATTTCCAGGAAACCCTTGAGGATCCGCTTTCCGTTCGGTGTGAGGACCGATTCTGGGTGAAACTGTATGCCCTC
>DAOVIU010000282.1 GCA_030673585.1 Pseudomonadota bacterium
CATTTTGAAGCCAATGAGACATTTTTGTGTAATCCTTTTCTTAGAAAGCCAAGAGAAAAGGTCCGATCACTCGGATTTTGGCATCATCATGAACTGGTTCAAAGAAGAACTATTTTACGCATCCTACCGTTGCCCGGATCCCTTAAAATCATCGATGAACCGGGTTAGGGCAGCTCTGTCCTGCACCTCGATATCTTCGATGGATATACCCAATTCAAAGCCCTGATCTTTGGAAGGTGTTACATAGACCACTTTTCCCTTGAAGGTAACCAAGTTCTCTCCGAGAGCCATGGTGATATCAAGCGCCTCTCCGGAGTCAACCAAAAAACTGCTTTGCAACCTCACCCCTCCTAGACTCACGTCCATTGACCGGGAGATTTTTTGGTCACATTCCCTTCCCTGGTTGTCAAACCGAGTGTAGAGAACTGGGTAATCCATTTTCAGCCTGATGGAGTCCCGTCTATCATGGAATCTAAACGTGTCTTCCATATGGTCTCCCTTGAATCTCCTTCATTGTTAGCCTGGCATTTGGATGTTTTTTCCTTCTATCATAGATGACAAAAAAAGAAAACCCTGTTTTGAGTGATTATAACAGATCCTATTCGACCGTAGCTTTCTCATTTCTTCTTCCAATATAACCAAACAGTTGGATTTCATAAAGATATTATAGGTCAAGAAATCGGGAAGTCTCATCAAATCTCGCATTTCCTTTCAATTCCCCTTGTTATCTCACAATTTCACAAGGTCTACTGGCATCGGGTTTGAGGTTGGGATCATTTAGACTGGCAAGGACCAAAAAGGGTATTGACTTTTTTCGAATATTTATGAGATAGTTGAAAACGAAAATACATCCTCCGAGCCATTCTTCCTAAACCCCAATGGAAGGGTATGGGGAATGGCCGATAGGGCATAGCTGGAAACGGCTGTACCTCCCGTGTTTGGAAAGGAGCAGTTTCCCTCCTCAGAGGGAAAAAAAACCAATACCCAAGCGCGGGCGTTGGTTTTTTTTGTTTACCGCGCTGGCTCTTCAGGTTTCGGAAAGGCCAAATCCGGTATCACTCAAAGAGGGGAAGAGGCCATGGCAAAACCAAAATTTTTCGTGAGGGAGAACGGGGGAGGGAAATATCGGTACGCCGTTGTCGCAGCGCAAGGTGAGAACATCCATTTTTATAAGGATCGCTTCTCCAAAGCGGAATTGGAAGTAATTGCGCGGGAAATGGATGGCGAAATTATTTCCATCAAGACCGAGGAGGATGTCGCAATTGACGAGGAGGAACAGGCACCAGACGCCGAGGAATCCGAAGATGTGGAATGATGCCTCCATGGAAGCGAACACCGGGTCGAAACGATGTTAATGGATAACTTCGCAAGACGGATAAATTACCTCCGGATTTCCATCACCGATCGGTGTAATTTGAGATGCAGGTATTGTATGCCCATTGAAGGCATTTCCCTCATCCCCCACGAGGAAGTCCTGAGGTATGAAGAGATTCTCCGTGTGGCAAGGCTTTTCGGCCAATTGGGCATCGACAAAATTCGGCTAACCGGGGGGGAACCCTTGGCCAGAAAGGGAGCCCTGGATCTCATTCACCGGATTTCACAAATCAAGGAAATCGCAGATCTGAGCCTGACCACCAACGGAGTCCTTTTAGGGGAGTTCGCTGCGGATTTGATTAAGGCCGGAATCAAACGAATCAACGTCAGCCTTGATACGTTAAACCGGGAGAAATTCACCTATATAACCCGGGGGGACCTTTTTCCGGAAGTACTGACTGGAATCGAAAAAGCCCTTGACGTCGGGCTGTTTCCCGTAAAGCTCAACGTAGTAGTCATTAGGGGGTTCAATGAGGACGAAATTCTCCAATTCGCGAGGCTAAGCGTTGAGAAACCCCTGACCGTGCGCTTCATCGAATTCATGCCCACCGGTGGAGTGGATTTCTGGAACCGGGAGAATGTGTTGACGGTCGATATGATCCGAAAGGAAATCGGCAAATTAGGCCCCTTGATCCCGGTGGATGGCCATGGAAATGACGGTCCCGCTGCACGGTTTCGGCTCAGGGGGGGTGCAGGAGAAATCGGCTTCATCAGCCCCATTAGCAGTCATTTTTGCAACGGCTGCAACCGGTTGAGGTTAACGCCCGACGGGAAGCTGAGGGCGTGCCTTTTCTCGGATAATGAAATAGATCTGAAGTCCCACTTGAGGAACCACTGTAGCGACGAGAAATTGAGGGATCTCCTCATGACCACTTTAGGGAACAAGCCGAAAGGGCACCCCATCAATACATCCCTGTTTAGGAAATGCCAGCGCACTATGGCAGCTATTGGGGGATAAGGGAATGTCGAAATGAAGGAGAAGAAGGGATTCACCCATTTCGACGAAGAGGGAAAGGCCAGGATGGTGGATGTAAGTAAAAAGGAGGCTACCGTCAGGGAGGCCATTGCCCACGCCTCCATCTCCATGAATCGGGAAACCTTCCGGATGATAATGGATAGGAGGATCGCAAAGGGGGATGTCCTGGGGGTGGCCCGAGTGGCGGGGATCATGGGAGCAAAGCGAACCGCCGACCTCATCCCCATGTGTCACCCCTTGAACCTCACCAATGTGGAGATACATTTCTCGCCCTCTCAACGGGAAAACAAGATCGAGATCGAGGCCAGGGTTAAAACAAAGGGCCAAACGGGGGTGGAGATGGAGGCCTTTTTGGCCGTTTCCACGGCAGCCCTCACCATCTATGATATGTGTAAGGCGGTGGACCGGGGCATGGTCATCTCGGACATCCACCTGGTTGAAAAGAAAGGCGGCAAGAGCGGCACGTTTCAGTGGAAAGGGGAAAGGGAGGATGCCACCAAGGGGTAGAGTATTGGCGGTGAACATCAGCCGGGACAAGGGAACAAAGAAACAGAACGTACGGAGATGTAAGCTCCTGAAGGGTCACGGCCTCAAGGACGATGCCCACAGTGGTACGTGGCACCGTCAGGTAAGCCTTCTCGCCAACGAAAGCATTGACAAAATGAGGCGAAAGGGGTTGAAAGCGGCCTATGGGGACTTCGCGGAAAATATCACAACAGAGGGAATCGACCTCAAGAGCCTCCCCATCGGGACCACATTGAGGGTCGGCAATGGGGCGATCCTCAGGACGACTCAGAAGGGCAAAGAGTGTCACGACCGTTGTGCCATCTATTATCAAATGGGGGACTGTGTTATGCCTCATGAGGGAATATTCGCCGAAGTCCTCCATCCCGGCCATATCTCGGTGGGCAATTCCATAGAGGTGACGGAGGAGTGAGGATCAAGGTCTCCATTTTGACCAGCAGCAAAAAGGGCGCCAGGGGGGAAAGGGAGGATACCAGCGGAAGCACCATCCAAGGTCTCTTGAAGGGACTTCGCTAAGAAGTGATCCACTATGAGGTCATCCCGGA
>DAOVIU010000294.1 GCA_030673585.1 Pseudomonadota bacterium
CCCGGTGTGCAGTACCCACATTGAATCGCACCATGTTGAACAAAACTCCTTTGCAGGGGGTGAAGCATCTGACCCTGCCGGAGACCTTCTATCGTCAGAATATCTTTCCCATTGGCCTCGACTGCCAGTACAAGGCACGAATTTACTACTTTGCCGTTCACGAGCACGGAACATGCCCCACATTCTCCCTTTTCGCATCCCTTCTTCGTCCCAGTTAACCCAATGTCCTCCCTGATCACCTGCAATAAGGTACGGCGGGATTCGGCTCTAATCTCGCGTGGTATCCCGTTAACGCTTAAACGAATATCGTGTTCCATCGATCGACTCCGATCATTCGTATGCCCTTGATTCAATCCTCCTCATGCTTTCCCTGATCGCCCTATCAACTAATACTTCAATGATTTCCCTTCTATAATTCGCCGTTGCCCGAACATCGGAAATCGGCTTCGCCTCTTCGGTAGCTTTCTTTGCCACTTCTTCAATCAGCTCACCGCCAATTTTCTCTCCAATCATCAGCGCCTCTGCTTCTTTCGCCCGCAAGGGTATGGGGGCAACGGCACCCATGGTAATCCGCGCACGTTCGCAGCGAGATTCGCTATTGATAACCAATAGACACGCGACCCCCGCTATAGCCAAATCCATGCCGTCTCTCCGGCTGAGCTTTATATAGGCTGCCCCGAATAACGGGGGAGGCTTTGGAACCTCGATTTCAGTCAAAATCTCACCATTCCGGAGCACCGTTCTCCCAGGACCCAGGAAAAAATCCTCCAGATTTGAGATCCTCTCCCCGGTCTTACCAACTATTCGGACTTTTGCACCCATCACGATTAGTGGCGGCGCCATATCGGCGGAGGGTGAAGCATTGCATAGGTTACCCCCGATTGTACCCTTGTTCCGGATTTGGACCGAACCGATACTCGAAGCCGCCTCGGCCAACGTGGTATACTCCGACGAGAGCATGGGGCTTTTTTCAACGTCCGCAATGGATGATAGCGCCCCTATTTTCAGCCCCCTATTATCCTCACATTCAATATAGGCTAGCCCCGAAATCCCCTTTAAATCGATTATGCAGTCCGGTTTTATCTCGCCA
The DNA here is from genome assembly GCA_030673585.1 of Pseudomonadota bacterium. Next base: position 1,091 of record DAOVIU010000294.1, read on the forward strand.
TCCTTCAAACGCACCAGAAGGTCCGTCCCCCCGGCCATGATGAGCGCGTTTTTTCCCCCGAACCCCTCCATGAGGGCTAGGGCCTCATCCAGATTTGTCGCCAAAATGTACTGAAAATTCTTCATCTATTTACCTTGTCCCCATATACCTCCAGCTCAATGATTGACCGCTCTCTTTATGCTTACCATTGCAAGCCCCACTGATTCGGCGTGTTGTTATTTCTTGGTAAAATGGAGAAGGCCGTCGCCCAATTCTTTCCTGCCTTCGGCAAAGTATTTTGTTGCGATGGCAACGCGCCATCCAAGATCCTCGCACATCTCCATGGTGGAGATTCTCCCTGCAATGCCATCTTTCGAGACTTCATCCCTTTCCACAGCCTGCCCAGCGGCTCCCCAGTAACCTGCCGAGGGAATCCCGCTGACCACGAGCATTCCATGGACGAGAAAAAAATTGTGGATCGTCTTTAACGTAAATTCCTGCCCGCCATGTCTCGTCCCGCCGACTGTGATCGCCCCGCCTATCTTCCATTTCATGGAATATTGCAATTCCATAGCGGGAGTTCCCCCAAGGCACGTGGTGCGGTCGATAAAGGCCTTTGTCAATCCCGTTACATCTCCGAAGTAGACGGGGCTACCCAGTATGAGGGCGTCACAGCTTATCAGCTTTGGATAGAGTTTCTCCATATCATCTTCGATGGCTACACAAAGGGCCTTCTTGCGCCTGCACGCTTCACAACCCAAGCAATTTTGGATATTCATCGCACTCAGGTCGAGGAGTTCCGTGTGAACTCCCTCGACTTTCCCCGCACCTTCCAGCGCCCTCCGGACCATTATACTCGTGTTTCCCTTCTTTCTCGGACTCCCCGATATGCCTAGTACAAAAATCCCTTCCATATTACCCCTTCCCGTTTAGCTTTCATAAGCATAAAAGCGCAAAATATCAGTAATATCGTGCTATTAACTAAATACCCCTAACGTGGGAACTAAAGTTTTCTCAAATGTTTCATTGAACCATAGAGGCCCAAAATTTTCTCGAACTCCTCCTCGTCATAGAATTTACACTCTCCAGCCGTATATGCTTTAGCGACCTCCACGATAAATCTCGAAGCCATTTCTATATCGGTTATTTGACTGGCGCCGGGTGCACATCCAGCGACGGGCACTGCGCTCGTCAATGCCACACCTACGATTGGCGCATCACTCAGGACTGTTTCTTGTGCCAAGCCATTCATATGGTACACACCATTATCAATAGGGGTTACATCCTGGGTCGTTATGGGAACAACACGCGGTGATCGACCGGTTACGTTCTGCATGATATCCATGACATCATTACTTACCTTCAAGACATAGCATTCCTTTATCGTTGGTGTAATGGCGAAACCGCGAAAATTGATCACCCTATTCCCCCGTGAAGTCTCGGCATGTACTATTGCGTCCATATTTGGATCCACGAAATTCTTTGTCTTTGTCAAAGCCTTTTTCGTGGGGTTACCCATGAATGGAACAGGGTCATGGGGTATCGTTGGGGCGTTTGGACATATATGGGTTGTTACGATAACGTCGCCCTTAAGGAAGTCCCCACTACTTTGCATGGAGATAAGACCAAAGAGGACCGAAACGGCAGCGATAGCACCGTCAGCATCCGAGACCAAGCCCAAGAATCTAGGCCTGGCACCTATTCCCCCTGCGCCTCCTATAATTCCTAATGTTGGAGCCTGCCCTCCTTTGGCTTTCCCATCGGTGCCGGGTATCAACGCCTTCATGAATTGTGTTGGAACAATTTCCTCCACTGTTTTCACTTCTACTGTATTCAGTCCCCTCTCCTTTGCGGCCTTCGCGACGTCTTCTCCCGTTACCCTTGCATCACTAAGGATATCAAATGCTTGTATAACGTGTTTTAACATCTTCATCCTCCGTGTTTAGGTTACTCCAACTCCTCTCCGTCAAAAGCTTCACCACATTTACCGCTTTGATCTTGCTCAATCCCGTGATTTCCAGGAGATTGACATCTATTTCCCCCATTTTATGACGTCCGCTCCAATATGTTGAAAGATTATATTTCAACAAGCTCCAATGGATAAGAACAAAGCCACCTTCCTCCGTCCTCGGTGATTTCAACCATCCGTTCATTACTGATCACATGGCCCCCCTCTCGGATATAGC
>DAOVIU010000027.1 GCA_030673585.1 Pseudomonadota bacterium
CCCATGTTGTCATCACCGGATGGACGACCGTAGGAAAAAATTGTAAGATATACCAATTCTCCTCCATCGGAGAGGTTCCCCAAGCCTTTAAGTTCAAGGGCGAGGAATCCCATGTCATCATCGGGGACAACAACGTCATCAGGGAGTTCGTCACCATCAACCGGGCAACGACCCATGGAGGGGGCAAAACCGTCTTGGGAGACGAAAACTTCCTGATGGCCTATGCCCATGTGGCCCACGATTGCCTCATCGGGAATCAGGTTATTATGTCCAACGCGTCTACCCTGGCGGGACATATCGAGATCGAGAACGGCGCTATCATCGGCGGGCTGTCGGCCGTACACCAATTCGTTCGAATCGGCGCATATTCCTTTATCAGCGGACTGACCGGTGTCCCCCAGGATATTCCTCCCTATATCCTTGTCGCTGGCGGTCGGTGTAAACCGTATGGGTTGAACATGGTAGGCCTGAAAAGACACGGGTTCCCGGAGAAGACCATCAAGGGACTCAAAAAGGCCTACAAGGCCATCTTCAGGTCCGGGTTGATGCTCGAAAAGGCCATTAAAACCATTCAGGAAGATGAAATAAGCACCATACCCGAAGTGCTTCACTTCGTCCAATTCATTCAAGGTTCAAAGAGGGGGATCTGCAGGTAATGAGGAAAGTGAGGGTCGGCGTCATAGGGGTGGGATACTTTGGGCAATTTCACGCGGAGAAATACCATCGACTGCCCGAGGTGGAATTGGTGGGGGTAGCCGATATCAATTCCTCCCGCTCACAGGAAATTGCCAAGCGGTTCAATACCAGCGCCTATTGCAATTACGAGGATCTGTACGACAAGGTTGATGCCGTCAGTATCGCCATTCCCACTCGCGTTCACTACCAAGTAACCAAGGACTTCTTCCACAAGGGGGTCGATGTCCTTTTGGAAAAACCCATCAGCACCACCCTCCAGGAGGCGGATGAGTTGGTCGAGACGGCGGAAAAGAGGCAATGCGTTTTCCAGGTGGGTCACCAGGAGAGGTTCAATGCCGTCATCATGGCCTTGGAGGGAACCCTCGTCGATCCCATGTTCATCGAATCCCACCGGCTGAGCCCTTTTCTACAAAGGGCGGCAGGTGTCGATGTGGTCCTCGACCTGATGATCCACGATATTCAGGTCATTCTGAGCATGGTGGATTCCTCCATTCTATCCATTCAAGCCGTTGGTGTCCCCATTGTATCTCCCCATTTGGATATCGCCAACGCTCGGATCGAGTTTGAAAACGGCTGCATCGCAAATGTCACGGCGAGCCGCGTCTCAAGGGAGAAGATGCGAAAGATCCGAATATTCCAATCCAATGCTTACTTCTCCATCGACTACGTCTCCCAAAGAATTACCGTCCTCAGCAGGGATGGCAAGGGGCGTAAGCCCCTTTTCCCCGGAGTGTTCGCCGAGGATATCGAGATCACCAAAAACGACCCCTTGGAGCTGGAAATACAGTCTTTCCTCGAAAGGGTCAAGGATAGAAAGCAACCCGTGGTCTCGGGATTGGATGGTAAAAAAGCCCTCGAGGTCGCCTTGAGGATTACCGACCAGATCCAAAGGAAAATCGAAAAAAGGAAGGAATTGGATGGCCTTATGGGATGAAGGAGACACGAGATAGGAAGATCTTAATCGTAGCGGGCGAAACCTCCGGGGACTTACACGGGGCCCATTTAGTGAAAGCAGCCCTCTCCCTCGATCCCAAGCTGCGGTTCTACGGTGTGGGAGGAAAATATCTGAGAGGCACCGGAACCGAGGTTATCTTCGATAGCTCGGAGGTGGCTGTAGTCGGCATTGTGGAGGTTTTTTCCAAACTGAGGTCCATCTACAGGGCTTTCCGGTGGCTCAAGAAATCCCTCGACTCCGACAGACCCGCCCTCGCCATCCTCATCGACTTTCCCGACTTCAACCTCCGGTTGGCCAAGGAGGCCAATAAGAAGGGCGTCCCCGTTTTCTACTACATCAGTCCCCAGGTGTGGGCATGGAGGAGGGGGAGGGTTAAGAAGATCGCGAAATTAGTCCCCAAGCTAGTGGTAATCCTCCCCTTTGAGGCTCCCTTCTATCGCCAAAGGGGAATCGATTGCGAGTTCGTTGGCCATCCATTAATCGACATCGCTAAGCCGCACCTCTCCAAGGAACGAGCCCGCGAGATGTTCCGATTGGAGAACAAGAAGAGAACCCTAGGGCTGCTGCCAGGAAGCAGGCAGGAAGAGGTGCAAAAACTGCTTCCCGTCCTCCTGAAGAGTGTACATCTCTTGTTGCGGGATTTTCCCGACCTCCAATTCATCATGCCCTTGGCGCCGGCCATAAACCGTTCTGAGATTGAGGAATATATTGGGCGCTTCAACGTGGACATCAGGATAGTCGACGAATATGTTTACGACGTGCTCAACATCTGCGATCTTATTATTACCGCCTCCGGAACGGCGACGCTGGAGGCGGCCATCATGAATACCCCCATGATCATCATCTACAAGGTCTCATTCCTCTCCTACCTGGTGGGGCGGCTCATGGTGAAGGTCAAGAACATTGGCCTGGTCAATCTCATCGCCGAAAAGACGATCGTGCCAGAGCTCATCCAAGGGGAAGCCTCTCCGGTTAATATCTTCAATGAAACCTCCAAGATGTTGAAAAACCCCCATCTGCTATCCACAATTAAGGGCGAACTGAAAAAGGTCAAGGAAAAATTGGGGGACCCGGGGGCATCACAGAGAGCGGCGCACATCTTGTATCGCTTCATTCACCAAGGGGCATAGTCCCTCTTTCCCGTTTCGGCATGACCATGGAACTTTACAGACGCCTATTGCAATACGTCAAACCCTACCGGATAAAGCTCGTCTTGGCCATGACATGCATGGTCTTCGTCGCCCTTACCACCGCTGTATCAGCCTGGCTCGTCCAGCCCGCGATGGACAAAATTTTCATCGAAAAAGATACGCGGATGTTATTCCTTATACCGGCTTTCATCGTGGGGCTCTACCTTATCAAGGGAATCTGCTACTATGGCCAAGCGTACCTCATGAGCTTTGTCGGTCAGCGTATCGTGGCCGATTTGAGGGAAAAACTCTACCATCACCTCCAGTACCTCTCCCTCTCCTTCTTTACCAAAACGCCAACGGGCATCCTGATATCAAGGCTCACCAATGACGTCACCCTCATCCAGGGCGCCGTATCCAGCGCGTTGACCAGCGTCTTGAGGGATTGCTTTACCATTATCGCCCTAACCTCGGTAGTTTTCTACCGGGATTGGAAGTTGGCGTGTATCGCCTTAATCGTCCTTCCCCTCGCCGCTATTCCCATCGTCAAGTTCGGCCAAAAACTCCGTAAGTTTAGCATCAAGGGCCAGGTCCAAATGGGGTTCATTACCTCCCTACTCCACGAGACCATCTCGGGAAATCGAATCGTCAAGGCCTTTACCATGGAGGATTACGAATACCGCCGGTTTTCCGATGAAAACGACCGATTCTTCAAGATCCTCATGAAGCGGCAGAAAATCAGGGCCCTCTCGTCCCCCGTCGTCGAGGCATTGGGAGGAGTGGGCATCGCCGGCATCGTGTTGATTGGGGGATACGCCGTGATTAAGGGGGACTCCACACCTGGCACTTTCGGCTCCTTTTTGGCCGCCCTCCTGCTGCTGTATAAACCCTTCAAATCCCTCAGCACGGTCAACGACATGATTCAAGGTGGGTTGGCCGGGGGCTCAAGGGTCTTCGAGCTCATGGACACAACCCCCGAAATCAGAGATGTCGATGGGGCTTTTCCCCTGAACGGCATTTCGGACAGTATCAAATTCGAACACGCCTCCTTCAAATATGAAAACGAGATGGTCTTGAGGGATATCAATTTAGAGGTCAAGGTGGGGGAGGTATTGGCCCTCGTTGGTATGAGTGGAGCGGGGAAGACTACCCTGGTGAATTTGATCCCGCGGTTCTATGATTTACATGAGGGTCGAATTGCCATCGATGGGAGGGATATCAGGACATTGACCATAAAGTCCCTCAGGGAGCATATCGGCATCGTGACCCAGCAGACCATCCTGTTCAACGATACCGTGAGGAACAATATTGCCTATGGTGACATAACCAGATCGGAAGAGGAAATCGTCGAGGCCGCCAAGGCGGCCAACGCCCATGGGTTCATCGAGAAGTTTCCCTTGGGCTATGATACCATCATCGGGGAAAGGGGAGTAAAGATCTCCGGTGGGGAGCGGCAGAGGATCTCCATAGCCAGGGCCCTGCTCAAAAATGCCCCTATCCTCATCCTGGATGAGGCCACCTCGTCCCTGGACTCAGAATCCGAATATCAGGTTCAGGTCGCGCTGGAAAGACTGATGACAAATCGGACCGTCTTCCTCATCGCCCACCGCCTTTCCACCATAAGAAATGCCCATCGTATCCTGGTCGTCGATGATGGGAGAATCGTCGAAGAGGGGACCCATGGCGAGCTCCTGGCCATGAATCGGATCTATAAAAAACTTTACCAAATGCAGTTCAGGGACGATGGAGAAACCGTTTTGCGAAAGCCCAAGGTGAAACAGATCTATTAGGGAAAGACAATGGACAGTACCTCATGGCAGAGGTCCATTGAACTACCCCGCATAAACCGTGTTGAAAGGAACTGGGGTTGAAGAGGTTTATTAAGGGTCTCATATTAGTTATAGTACCCCCAGTCGCCTATTGGATAATAAAGCTCCTTTCGTGGTCAATGCGCATAGAGGTGGTCAACGGGCACGTACATGATGAGTATCACAGAAGGGGGGAACCCGCCATTGGTGCCTTCTGGCATGGCAGGCTTCTGATGATGCCGGCTGGGTACAGGGGGAACAAGTTAACCATTCTCATCAGCCTCCACCAAGATGGGGAACTCATCAGCAGGACCGCGAAGTATTTCGGCTTTAGGTCCATACGGGGATCCACCACCAGGGGGGGATTTTCGGCCCTGCGGGAGATGCTGAAGGCCTTTCAGGAACGGTGCGATATCGCCATCACCCCTGATGGCCCCAGGGGCCCTCGATATCACGTGCAAAGCGGCATCATAGAGCTCGCCAGGCGGACGGGAATGGCGATCCTTCCCCTCACCTTCGGCGCGTCACGAACAAAGGTATTTCAGAGCTGGGATCGCTTTCTGCTCCCATATCCCTTCTCGAGGGGCGTATTCATTTGGGGAAACCCCCTGCATGTTCCACGACAAATGGACGATAGTGCATTTGAGCGGAAAAGGCTTGTGCTGGAGAAAACATTGAGGGAGATAACGGACCGAGCAGACCGCTACTTCGAGAAGGGAACCGGGAATAGATGATCAACTCCCTTTATAACACCCTACTGACCCTCAGCCTTATCTTGTCGAGCCCTTTCTTTGCCCTAAAAATCCTTACAGCCCCCCGCTATCGAAGGGGGTTAAGCCAAAGGCTGGGCTTCTCGTATAAGAGCATATCCAAAATGGTGGGGAATGAAAAACCCCTCTGGATCCACGCCGCATCGGTGGGTGAGGTGCTGGGAGTACTGCCCGTTATCGATGGGATAAGGCAGATCAAACCCGAACTCCCCATTCTCCTTTCAACCATGACTGCCACCGGCAACGACATGGCCTCGAAGAGGGCTTCGGGCGTGAGGGCAACCACCTTCTTCCCCTTAGATCATCCATGGGCCGTGAGGAGGGCTATTTCCGGGGTTAACCCGAGGGCTTTTCTCATGGCGGAGACCGAAATCTGGCCAAATTTCCTGACGGAATTGGGTAGAAGGGAAATTCCCGTTCTTCTCTTCAACGGCCGCATTTCAACCCGCTCCCTGCAATGGTACAAACGGTTTCGTTTTTTCCTCAACTCACCCTTGGCCGCAATCTCCGCCTTCTGCATGCAGTCGAGCTTAGACGCACAAAGGATCATAGAGATCGGTGCCAATCCCGAACGGGTTACCGTCACTGGAAATATCAAATTCGACCAATCGCCCCCCAAGATAACCCCAGAGGAGAGGGAAGTCCTGCGTGAAACCTTATGCCTTCAGGCTGATCAGCCGATACTCATTGCGGGTTCCACCCATAGGGGGGAAGACGAATTCATGCTCAAAGTCCTTCGAGGGTTATCCCCTGAATACCCCGATCTGGTCCTCATATTGGCTCCCCGACATCTCGAGAGGGTTAGAGAGGTTGAGATCCTGCTCAAAAGGGAAAAGATCCCATGGAAACGGAGATCCCAACTCCGTCCGGGTAGCAAAAGGGGGGAGGTTAAGGTTATCCTTCTGGATACCCTGGGGGAGCTGGCGAAGGTCTACAGCATCGGGACCATCATTTTTGTCGGGGGAAGCTTGGTAAGGGTAGGAGGGCATAATATCCTGGAACCCCTGTTCTACAAGAAACCGGTCCTCTTTGGCCCATTTATGGACCACTTTCGTGAAATATCCGATGATGTCCTTAACAGAGGCGCGGGAATTCAGATTAGGGAATCGGAGGAGATGGTCCTTCACGCCAAAACCCTCTTGGAGAACCCATCCCTCAGGTCGGACATGGGCAAATGCGGCTTCGAAATCATCCGCGACAATAGGGGATCGACCGAAAAAACCCTTGAGACCATATTTCGGTTCATATAGGGGAAGACCCGCGGTGTATCGGGGAAGATCTTTCGAAAGGATTATCTACGGAAAAAATGGACGCTCACGCCAAAGGGCGTATTTTTTTCCCCTCCATCTGATCTCCTCCATCTACGGATTGGGGGTTCGCGCTCGCCTCTTTCTCTACGGAGTCGGCTTCCTTCGGGGGAGCCGGCTACCCTGCAAGGTGATCAGCGTGGGCAATATTACCCTGGGTGGGACTGGGAAAACCCCCACCGTGGAATACATCGCCAAACTGCTCAAGGAAGAGGGCATGGATGTGGTCCTCTTGAGCAGGGGATATGGCGGAAGGATGGAGCGGAAGCTCGGGGTGGTCAGCGATGGCGATCGGCTCCTGCTCCCACTCAAGGAAGCCGGCGATGAACCCTACATGCTTGCTCAACGGCTCAATGGCATCCCCATTATCGTCGGTCGTCGGCGCGATCTCTCGGGCCGATATGCCTCTGCCCATTTTCACCCCCATGTGGCCATCTTGGACGATGGATTTCAACACCTGGGGGTCAAAAGGGATATAGATATCCTCCTGGTGGATTCCCAGGCCGGCTTCGGGAATGGCCAACTCTTTCCCAGGGGTCCATTGAGGGAGCCCCTGGCCCAATTAAGCCGCGCCGGCCTCTTTATCATGACCAAAGTAGAAAACCTTGATACCCGTGGGGAACTGGAGGAGAGGATAAAATCCCACAAGAGGGATGCCGTCATCTTCCGCAGCACCTATAACCCCGATTACCTCACCGACCTGAATCTGGGCAAACGATTGTCCGTAGAGTATATAAAAGGAAGGCGAATCGTGGCCCTTTCCGGGATCGCGAATCCTGCCTATTTCCGGCACCTCTTGGAACTGGTTGGCGCAAGGGTTGAGGAAGAGATCATCTTCCCTGACCACCATGTTTATTCGAAACGAGATATCCCCATCATTCAAACGGCTATGGGCAAGGCGGAATGCGTCGTGACAACGGAGAAGGACGCGACCAAACTGAACGGAGTGCTGATGAAGGATTTTCCCATTATGAGCCTGGCCATCAGCCTCAGAATCATGGAAGGGGATCATTTCAAACGAACTCTCCTCGATCTGCTCGAGGCACGATCAAATTGATTTTTATGGGTGTCCGGTAAAGTCGCTCTTCACCGATCCTCTCTTCAAGTTCTTCAGTGCTGCGGTTATGCGGTGCATATTTCAATCCTGCTACGGCGTAATTCGCGATCAACTTCTTTCCGTGGACTCTTGGATATCTCCGCTAGGGGTATTGACAATTATGAAAAATTCCACTAATTAATTTACGGATACTGCGATGGGTTTTAGACGAGGGTGTCCATCGGACACCCTCTTGTTGCAGACGTATTCCGTGGGAGATGGCAATGGCAAAGGATGGTTATCGTGTCTGTGTTGTCGGTGCAACCGGGGTGGTTGGCCAGGAGATGATCAAGGTATTGGAGCAGCGCCAATTCCCCGTGAGGGATCTCAAGCTTCTCGCCTCGGAAAGGACGGCGGGAACTAAATGGGAATTCAAGGGGGAAGAGCTGAAGGTTGAGGTGCTCGGGGAGGGCTCCTTTAAAGACATGGAAATCGGTCTCTTCTCCGCTGGTGGGTCCATAAGCCAGAAGTTCGCCCCCATAGCCTCCCAGGAGGGTTGCGTCGTTATCGATAACACCAGTACCTTCAGGATGGACCCGGAAGTCCCCTTGGTCGTTCCCGAGGTCAATCCCCACGCTATAGCCGACTACACCCATAAGAGGATAATAGCAAACCCTAACTGCTCAACCATTCAGATGGTGGTAGTACTGAAGCCAATCCACGATGTAGCCAAGATAAGGAGGGTAGTTGTCTCGACCTATCAATCCGTCTCGGGAACGGGCAAGGATGCGATCCGCGAATTGGAGGAACAGACCCTGGCCATATTTAACCACAATGAGATCACATGTGACGTCTATCCCCACCAGATCGCCTTCAACTGCCTTCCTCACATCGATGTCTTCTCGGAAAATGGCTACACGAAAGAGGAGATGAAGATGGTCAACGAGACCAAGAAGATCATGGAGGACGAGTCGATAGGGATTACGGCTACCACCGTGAGGGTCCCGGTATTCTATGGCCATTCCGAATCGGTGAATATCGAGACGGTGAAAAAGATTACCCCTGATGAGGTGAGGGGAATGCTTTCCCGGGCGCCGGGAATCATGGTCGTGGATAATCCGAAGAAGAATGTGTATCCCTTGGCCACCTATGCCGCCGGTAGGGATGAAACCTTCGTGGGGAGGATCAGGGAGGATCTTTCCATCGAAAACGGAATCAATATGTGGATCGTCTCCGATAATGTCCGCAAGGGCGCAGCCCTCAACGCGGTCCAAATTGCCGAGACCCTGGTTGACGAGTACTGGTAGAAGAGCATGAAACCCCCATGTTTGAAGCGAGGACATACCGCAATCTCGTCAAAACCGAGGACCTCACCCCTTTC
>DAOVIU010000083.1 GCA_030673585.1 Pseudomonadota bacterium
CATTGTCGGTCTCTCCTATGAATTCGGTCCACCCATGGCTGGTATCATAGCAAAAAACGAGGTATTGAGGGCCGTTACAAGGGTTGGTCTCTATCCCTTGGTTGGATCCAGGTACGTCGCGCTCCGTTTCTCGCATACTGGGAATATTGTGCTTTTCATGGCCATGTTGGCGATCCTGGCCGGTATGATCCATCGGGTTGCAAAAAGGAGCGAGTTGGACTGACGAATAGGTCCTTTCCCACTCGGTCAGGAAAATTATCCCAATAGGTGATCTCATCGGCCCAGGCATGGCTCTTGGGATGATAAATGGGCAGCCAAGGGGATTTAATCCCCCCTCGGCCGATCATACCTTCTGTGCCTTGTCTTCCCTTCGTCCCCTCTCGTCCCTCTTCTCCTCTCCCTCGCCTCGGAGATGATTTTTCTGATCTCCCGGTGGAACTCCCTCTGAAAGAGGATAAATTTCGCCTGTTGCCTCGGTGAAAGGATCCCTTTGAGTTCCTCGCGTTTTTGGCGTGTTAAATCGGACGCGGTCAAGGTGTTCTTATCCAACTTGTTCATCACCTCTTGGATCGCCTCATCCGAGGTTGCCTCATCTTTTAGCGCCTTTCTCAACTGCTCCATGATGTTTCGACGCTCCTTGTGCAATTCCATCCGCTTTTCGTCGTACTTATGAAGTATCGGAAACAGTTTCGCCCCGGTCTCCTCGGTTAAATCCAGCTCCTCGGTCAATTTCCACATCCTGATGAGTTCAATCCGTTTCCGAATCTCCTCCCTCTTTTCAGGGGGTGGAGGGGGTTCCTCATCCCTAAAGGCAGGGCTACTCGTCCCTCCGGGCCTCCCCTCCTTTGGAGGCTGGGAAAAACAGGGTGAGCTTAAACCCAAGATGCACAGCCCCACTAGTATGCTGAACATTACCGCAGAAAACACATTGTTGCCCTTCATATCACACCCTCCCTTAACATAACTCCCTTCCCCTTAACCAATTGGCACGGAAAGATAGGTAGTGGATTTTAGGTATCTCGTTTTCAGTATGTCATACACGAATTCCAACTCCTCGGAATTGAGTCCCTCCAGTTGGGCGAAGACGTCTTGGCCCCCGAGGATTCCGTTCCCTTTTAGCACCTCCTCCACCGAACTTCCCATGCCATTGAGCCACCCCATCAAACCCTGCGAAATGCCATCCAATTGATATGATGAGAGGCCCTCCAATGATCCAGGGATGAAAGACGAGACAACCGTTCCGATCCCTCCGAAATAGCCCTCCAACGTTTCGTCTCCTATCCCCCTCGATCCCGTCCAAAACCACCCCGCCTTGAAGAAGAGTAGCCCGGCGATGACGAGGACAATTGCGGCGATCGATACCGCTGCACCAACCGGTTTCGGGGAGGAGAGCCATCTGATGCTCCCATAGATCACTTCCCATCCCCTCTGTAGGATTGGGACTCCAATGGGCCTTTCTCCCTCGTAGAAGGCCTTTCTCACCCTTTTGGGGAACTCCCTCCAGAAGTCCTCCCCCGGGTCGGGAAGCCGTTGGGATTTCAGCCCCCCGATGATTTTCTCAATCGCCGTCAATTCCTCCCTGCAGCGAGGACATATCCCCAGGTGGTCTCTGATCTGCTCGGCGTCTCTTCGTCCGAGTTGTTCCTCATGGAATTCAATCAATTGATCCTGGACTTCTCGGCAATTCATGATTCACCACCCCTCAACCCTGCAGGATTTCCCTCAATTTCTTAACTCCAAAGTGAAAATTTGCCTTCGCCGTCCCTTCCGAGCATCCGGTGATTTCGGCGATCTCCCTGTACTTTAAACCCTGATACACTTTGAGAATGACGGTATTTCGCTGTTTTTCCGGAAGCTTATTTAAGGCCAGGGATAAGCCCATTCTCTCCTCCTCCGATATGATACGGTCCAACGGGTTCATCTCATCGACGAAAACCATCCCCTCGATATTGACTTCCCTCCGCCTCGGGTCATCCCTAAAATGGTTTTTACAAACATTGATGGCAATTCGATAGAGCCACGTTTTGAAATTGGATCGGCGATCGAAACTGTGGATATTCCGGAAGGTGTTGACAAAGGTCTTTTGCGATAAGTCCGCTGCATCCGCTTCATCCCCAACCATCCGGAGGATAAAGAAGAAGATGGGTTTTTGATATTTCGATACAATCTCTTCAAGGGAACCTCGATCTCCCTCTTTAAACCGATCTAGAAGGTCGAAATCCGATGTCATACCTAATCCTTTGGACACCGAAAAAGGCGAATTCGTTTAAATCTCAGCCTTCTCCTCTTCCTTTATTACGTTACTGTAGCCATTAGGTTCCAAGCCACGGAGTGCACTAAAAAAGGGTCCAGATACCTGATTCCCAGACCCTTTCATCTATGATCAGAGGACAATCAGTGGAGATAGTTACCTCAGCCATATCCCCTTAGCAGGAGGATCTGTCGTGGAAACGTAGAAGCAGACCCTATTTCGTCCCTTTTCCTTAGCCTCGTACAGGGCTGTGTCCGCGCATTTAATAAACTCCTCCTTCGACTCGGGCCAAATAGCCGGAATTGACGCAATGCCGAGGCTAACCGTGAAATGGACCTTTTCTTTGCTCCCGGAAAGGGGCGTCGTTTCGACAGATTTGCGAATTCGTTCGGCGATCACCACTGCATCCTTCATTATTGCCTTGGGAAGGACAACCAAGAATTCCTCTCCGCCAAATCTGGCAACGATATCGTGCTTGCGCAGGGATCCCTTCAGGAGTGAAGCGATATGTATGAGGGCCCTGTCGCCCTCGTCATGTCCATACTGGTCGTTAATGGCCTTAAAGTGGTCGATATCCACCATGATGATGGATAAGGGTTGTCTATTCTGGAGGGAATTTCTGAATTCCACCTCAAGAACTTGATTGAGGTACGTCCGATTATACAATTGGGTCAGCATATCAAAAGTGGCCATATCCTTCATTGAGCTGATAACCCGGGATGCCTTCATGGATGAGGCCATTTGATACGTGATCAGGGAGAAGAATTGAAGGGCTTGGGCATCGAAGGCGTTCGTGTGATCGCTATTTAACGAGGTACATCCCAACACCTTTCCATCATTGATCAAGGGAAGGCTTATGTGGGATTTCAGCCTTCCTTCCGAGGGCTCCATCCAACGAGACTCAAACCGCCTCCTCTCTATGTGGGTATGGACCTGCTCGGAGGGCAGCCGTTCTCCCGTAAGAAAGACGAGGGTTTTGATGGTATTTCGGGCTACCTCGTCCACAAAACGCTGGCTCGTTGACTCGCCGCAATAGATATAGAGGTCTAAGTCCTTCTTCAAGAGGATGGAAAAGGAAACAATATCAAATAAATGGGAGAGTTTAGAGCCGGCCGCCTCGATAATATTCGTTAGCTCCGGGTCATCATGGAGGGCATTGATAATAGACCAGAGAATTTTCAGATTCTTGAAGATAATCCGCACGTAACCTCTCCCATCTAGCGGGAAATCATCTGTTCCGCCTCCCGTAGCTTAGGGAGAACCGTGGAAAACAACTCGCGATTGATGACATTTTCGGTAATTGCCGTGAACACATTGAATAGGCTCTTTATGAACCCTTGGAAGGCCCGGTGGATGTCCTCGGGGGAGAACTCCTGGCACTGATTCCGCAAGCTTTCCAGGGAAATGCCGTCCTCCGATACGCGAATCACGCTCAAGATGAGAAACTTGTCCGACATCCGGTCAATGGTCAACAGAATGAAAAATACCAATAGGGTCTCCCCGATCAGCTCCGAGACCCTTCCCCAGATCTCGTTCAACAAGCCCGAATAGAGGTCGATCAGGTCAAGATTTACGTTTGTCTTTTTCCTTCCCATGGAACCCTTGTGAGCATAAATGAACCCTTATGCTGTTGAGCAATTTCTATGCCAATTTGAGGCGTGGGTTTTCTATCGAAGCCGTCAGTTATGCTCGAGTGAGCAGGCGGTGCCTGGATTCTTGAATGAAACGGGGGGTAGTTCCACAGCAACCACCGACAACATTGGCCCCTGCTTCGACGATCCTCAGGATATCCTCGGCGAATTCCTCAGGAGACTGCTCGTAGATGGTTACCCCTCCCTTCACAATTGGCGAACCAGCATTCGGTTGCGCAATGATGGGAATGGTCGTCCACTTTCTTATCTCCTTGATCAAATCCACCATTTCCCTCGATCCAAACTGGCAATTGGATCCCAAGACATCGGCACCGTTCTCCTCCAGGGCCTTCACGCAGGTTTGCGGAGTTTCGCCCATGAGGGTAAAAAACCCCTTGGGCTTCAGGTCAAAGGTCATGCCAACGAAAATGGGCAAATCGGTGACTCCTCTTACTCCCCTTAGCGCCGCCAAGGTCTCCTCGAGGCTGAACATGGTCTCGATACTGAGGAGATCAACACCTGCGTCGACGAGGACTTTCGCCTGCTCCGCGAAACCAGCCTCTAATTCCGTCACGCTATGCGGGCCCAGCGGCTCCATGAGTTTCCCCGATGGCCCGACATCCCCGGCAACGAATTTACCGGGAGGACAGACTTCCCTGGCCAGGGTGACCGCCGTCTGATTGATCCTCACCAGATCAGCGTCCAATCGCTTGTCACGGAGCTTGAAGCGATTCCCGCCAAAGGTATTGGTGTGGACGACATCGGATCCCGCCGAGAAATAGGTCCCATGTATCTCCTTCACCACGTCTGGCCTCTCCAGATTCCACTTCTCTGGTGGTTCCCCGCTGGAAAGTCCCCGTTCCATCAGCATGGTCCCCAGGGCCCCGTCGAAAAGGACAACCCTCTGCTTGACCAAATCCAATATTCTTGGGTGACGAGCAGAATCCGATAGCATCTTCAATTCCCTCCGCTCCTAATCCGGTAAATCCTGAATAACCGTCTTACATGATACAGCGTTCATGGAACGATTTTCAAGAATGCGAAAAAGTGATCACATTCTATGGAGGGGCTGAATAACCCACTCCCCGGAGCTTTACCTATCGATGGAGTTTTCCCCAGGGAGCAAAATGGCCTGTTTCCAACTCTCAGGGCTTTATCTCATCGCGCGTCGAAATAGAACGATACCCTCCTGTTGGCTGGGTAGATTCTAGGTACTTCATGGCCGCCCGTGCAAAGATCTCCACCCCGATCGGCATGGCGTCCTCATCGAAATCGAATTGGGGACTATGGTGCGGTTGATCCAACCCCTTTTCCTTGTTGGAAGAGCCCAGAAAGAAATAACAACCCGGTACTTCTCGCAGGAAAAAGGCCATGTCCTCCCCGCCCATCGTCCCTTCGAAGCTCCTGACATTCTCCTTGCCGACTACTGCTGCTGAAACCTCCTCGATCAACCGGGCCATCCCCTCATCGTTGATGGTGACCGGGTAAAGAAAGGTGTAGTCGAAATCATAGTCCGCCCTCATTACAGAGGTCACCCCCTTGATGATCCTTTCAATGCGTCCGTACAAAAAGCGGTGAGTCAGAGGGACCTGCGAGGCGGGAAGTCCCCGGGTGATCGGACCCATGGGTGTGCTTCGATAGCCTCATTCCCACATAGCGAAGAGCCGCTATTTCTGAGAACGGTGCCCGACATAGCTCATGAGTCATAAGTCCGAATCTGGGGTGGAGTCCTGGACGGCGAAGTATAGTGGGCTGTGAGACCCTGCTTAGCGCACACACACGCGTAGCTCACCATCTACACACGATCTTTTCCCCCATTGAAGTCCCGGGTGAAACAACATACGATAGTTTATCGCGCTACTGCAATCGTGAACTATGCGGATCAGACATTTGGGTCTGAAGGTGAGCCAGAAGCCGTGGGGGGCGGCGGTGCCGTAAGAGCCCCCGGGTCCTTTGAGGGGAAGACGAAATGCCATCAGAGTTCTCGATTAAGGTCCTCTTTATCGCAACCTGCCTTGTTGTGCCCTTTTTATGGGGACTAGCGGTGGAAGCCTTGTTTTCACGCCTGGGGAAACGGGGCCGCCGTGATGGAAAAGATCGCGGTCGGGATAAGGCCAACCAAACCCCGTAACTGTTAGATCTGAGATTCAAATCTTTTTACAAAAAACAATGAGGGGAAGTACATGACAGGCTTTGAGATTACCCCCTGGGGGGCTGTTGGGGTGGGGCTATTTGG
>DAOVIU010000128.1 GCA_030673585.1 Pseudomonadota bacterium
ACCCACCAGGCCCGAGGGCGCTCAGTCTCCGTTTATGCGTGATCTCCGAAAGGGGATTGGTCTGATCCATGAATTGAGACAGTTGGCTGCTGCCGAAAAACTCCTTGATAACGGCTGAAAGGGGTTTGGAATTGATCAGGTCGTGGGGCATGAGCGTTTCAACTTCCTGCAGGCTCATCCTCTCCCTAATGGCCTTTTCAATCCTGATGAGCCCGATATGATATTGATTTTCCAAAAGCTCACCCACTGTCCTCACCCTGCGATTCCCCAAGTGGTCAATATCGTCTACCGTTCCCCGGCCATCCTTTAAACTGATCAGATACTTGACCACTTCGAGGACATCCTCTCTCCTCAGGACAGTTACCTCCAAGGGCACGTCCGATCCCATCTTGAGGTTCAACTTCATCCTCCCCACTTTGGAAAGATCATATCGATCTGGGTTGAAGAAGAGGTTATAGAAAAGGTTCCTCGCCGTATCCAAGGTAGGGGGGTCACCCGGCCTCAACTTTCGGTAGATTTCTATGATAGCCTTTTCCGTTTCCCTGTCCTCGGGGGATTTCCCCGGCTCCGTACTGGCTAACTTCCCCTTCTCCTCCCGGCTCATCCCGATCTTGTCCACCACCAAGGTGTCCCTGAAGGAGGAACTAACGATGATATGATCGATGAAGAGGATCTTGAACCTCTCGATTTTCCTCCTCTTGATCTCCTCCACGGTCTCTTCCTCGATGGGCTGATTGCACTCAGCGATGACTTCCCCGGTCTCCGGGTCAACCAGATCGTTTGCCAGGTATCGGCCTAAGAGATCTGTGGAGTCGAAGGGGATGGAACGGATCTTTGCGGCCTCCAATTTCTTAACGATCAGCTTGGTGATCTTACGATTCTTTCTAACAAGGACCTCCTTAGTCTTGGGGTCGATGATATCCTCGGTTGCCTTCTGCCCCAAAAGGAGATCATAGGAGACCTCTTTAAAGAATTTTCCCCTTTGGATAAAGATCTCCTCTTTATCATAGAAGTAATCCAGCAATTCCTGTGTCGTATAACCCAGGGCTTTCAAAAGGATGGTCACCGGGACCTTCCTCCTCCGGTCGATGCGGACGTAGAGGATATCCTTAGTGTCAAACTCAAAGTCGATCCAAGAGCCGCGATACGGTATAATTCGGGCATAGTAATAGGCTTTTCCACCGGTCACCTTCTCCTGATCCCGATCGAAGAAGACCCCCGGAGAACGGTGTAACTGGCTCACAATAACCCTTTCCGTCCCGTTAATGATGAACGTACCATTTTCAGTCATCAAGGGGATCTCCCCAAAATATACCTCCTGTTCTTTTACGGCCTTGATGTTTTTCGCCCCCGTTTCCTCGTGAACATCCCAAACCACAAACCGCAACGTCACCTTGATTGGGGCCCCGTAAGTCATCCCTTTCAACAAACACTCCTCTACATTGTACTTGGGCTCTCCCAACCGGTAGCCCACGCACTCCAGGGACGCCGTCTCGTAGAAATCCCGTATGGGAAACACGCTCCTGAAGACTGCTTGAAGGCCGATATTCTCCCTCTTGTCGGGATCTGTATCTTTCTGTAGGAATTTAGCGTAGGATTGAACCTGGATATCGATTAAGTTGGAGATCTCGATGACCTCATGGATTTTGGCGAAATTTTTCCTGAAACGTCTGTTATTGGATATTTGAGAAGCCATAAATATTCCTCAAGTACGTTGCATGAAAGGTTGCTGGTTCCCTAGTTGGGGGGACCACGGGGGCTTACTTGATTTCTGACGTCCCCCCCGCCTCCTCAATCTTCTTTTTAACTGACTCAGCCTCCTCCTTGGGTATACCTTCCTTCACGGGTTGAGGGGCCCCTTCCACCAGATCCTTTGCTTCCTTTAAGCCCAAATTGGTACACTCCCGAACGGCCTTGATCACCTGAATCTTCTTATCTCCAAAACCCGTCAAAATTACATCGAATTCCGTCTTTTCCTCTTCCGGCGTGGCCTCGGCAGCACCCGGAACAGAACCCATGGGCATACCAACAGGAGCAGCGGCACTCACGCCAAACTTCTCCTCTAACTCCTTGACTAATTCCGAGAGCTCCAAAACGCTCATATTTTCGATGAACTTGATAACGTCTTCCTTTTTCACCCCTGCCATCCTATCATCCTCCTCTTATGGAATTCTCGCGGGCCCTTCCCATTGACTTTCCTATGCCTCTTCCTTCTTAGGTTCTTTCTTAACCTCCTCCTTAACCTCAACCTCAGCCTTAGCCTCTTCCTCCGCCTCTTCCTTCACCTCAACCTCAGCCTTAACCTCTTCCTCGCCCTGGCGAGCCATGCGAATCGCCTCTAACACCTGGACCAACCTGGTGATCTGAGCGGATAATACGTTTACCAAACGGACCTGTCCTCCCTTGAGCAGCCGTAATAGATTACCCAGTAAAACCTCTTGCCCAGGCAACTTCGCCATACCCTCAATCTCACGGGGCCCGACCACTCGCCCCTCGACGATACCTCCCTTTATCTCCAGCATGGGGGTCCCCTTGCTGAATTCCGAAAGGATCTTCGCCGGAGCAAGGGGATCGTCGTTGGATACGGCCATTGCTGTTGGACCAACAAAGAGATCCGAAAGTCCCTCCAAGCTTGTCTCCTTGGAGGCGAGGCGCATCAACGTATTTTTCACTACCCGGTACTCAACGGAGGCCTCCTGTAACTGACTCCTCAAGCGGGTAATTTCCTCCACATTCAATCCACGAAAATCCGTGAAAATCACGGCCTTAAATTCCCGCAGCGTCTCATGGAGTTCCGAAATGACCTGCTCTTTTTCCCTCCTGTTCACCTCTCCAATCCTCCATGAGGTATCAGCCCAATCTCATCATGTTGCGAACGGACACGGGATCAATCTTGACCCCAGGACCCATCGTCGTCGATAGAGCGATACTTTTCAGATAGACACCCTTACTAGTGGGGGGCTTTGCCTTGATAATGATGTCCAATAGGGCCTTTATGTTCTCCAAGAGTTTCTCAATCCCGAACGAAACCTTTCCCACGGCCACGTGTACGATGCCCGCCTTTTCCACTCTAAATTCCACCTTTCCCGCCCTAACCTCCTTAACCGCTTTCTCAATATCGAAGGTTACTGTTCCTACCTTGGGATTGGGCATGAGGCCTCTTGGCCCGAGAATCTTTCCCAATTTTCCGACGGAGCTCATCATATCAGGAGTGGCGATTGCCTTATCGAACTCGAGCCATCCCCCTGAAATCTTCTCAATCAACTCATCGCCGCCTGCATAGTCGGCTCCGGCCTCTGTGGCTTCCTTTTCCTTTTGCCCCTTAGCGAATACCAATACCCGGATCGTTCTCCCCGTTCCGTGGGGAAGGAGAACCGATCCCCTCACCATCTGATCAGCCTTTCTGGGGTCTACACCTAGCCTAATGGCCACATCCACACTCTCATCGAACTTGACATAAGCGCATTCGCTGATCAGTTTCAGCCCCCCCCCAAGATCATACCTTTTATCTCGATCGATGTGCGCTTTTACCTTGATATACTGTTTGCCCTTTTCCGCCATACATAGCCCCTTAAACGATGTCTATTCCCATGCTTCTCGCAGTCCCCTCGATAATCCTCATTGCCCCCTCTATATCGAGGGCGTTCAAGTCTGGCATTTTAACTTGGGCAATTTCCCTTATTTGATCCTTTGTTACCTTTCCCACCTTTTCCCTGTTTGGATCACCAGAGCCCTTGGCGATCTTTGCCGCCCTCTTTAAGAGGATAGCCGCGGGGGGGGTTTTCGTCACGAAACTGAAGGACCGATCCGCGAAGATGGTGATTACGGCCGGGATAATCATCCCTTCCTGCCCTTGCGTTTTGCTGTTGAATGCCTTGCAGAATTCCATAATGTTTACCCCGTGTTGTCCAAGGGCTGGACCAACAGGGGGAGAAGGATTTGCCTGTCCCGCAGGAACCTGCAATTTAACCACGCCAATAACTTTTTTCGCCATTCTCCTCCCCTTAAGGACTAACTCTTCTCAACTTGGATAAAATCGAGTTCTACAGGGGTCGATCTTCCGAAAATACTGACCAGTACCTTTACCTTCCTCTTATCGGGCTTCACCTCTTCGACCGTACCCACGAAATTAACAAAGGGGCCGTCAATAACCCTCACAGGATCGCCGATGCCAAGGGAAACTTTCGGTTTCGCCTTGGTCACCCCCTCCTTTATTTGAGCGATAACCGCCTCAACTTCCGCCTCGGGAATTGGAACCGGTCTCGTTCCTTCACCCGCGAAACCTGTCACCTTTGGTGTTCCCCTCACAATATGCCAGGTCTCATCGTTGAGCTCCATCTTGACTAACATATAACCCGGGAAAATCTTCCTCTGCGAGGTTTTCTTCTTTCCTTTCACCAGTTCAACGACGGTCTCAGTGGGAACGAGAATTTCCGAAAAAAGGCCGGACTTGCCCAGATTTTTGACCCTCTCCCCCAAATTCGCCTGTGCTTTATTCTCGTACCCTGAATATGTATGAACGACATACCATTTCTTAGCCATAGGCCAATACCCGCCCGAATTAGCTCAATATGACTTTCATGAGTTTCGACAACCAGAAGTCCACAATGCCCAAGAAGAAGGCACAGATGAAGACGGCAATGAGAACTATGACCGTTCCAGCAATGGCGTCCCTTTTCGAAGGCCAGGTTACTTTCTTCAGTTCAACCCTCGCCTCCTTTAAGAACTGCTTTACTACCTGAATTCTTCCCACTGTGGCTTTCCCGCTCGCCTCACAAAAAATGGCAGGCCAGGAGGGATTCGAACCCCCAACTCCCGGATTTGGAGTCCGGCGCTCTATCCGTTAGAGCTACTGGCCTCTCTATTTCTGAAGGCTATTAACCTGTCGAAAAAGGCTTGCTATTTCGTTTCCCTATGCGTAGTATGTTTGCGGCAACTCCGACAGTACTTTTTTAGTTCCAATCTGTCCGGAGTGGTCCTCTTGTTCTTCGTGGTGGAATAATTCCTCTGTTTACAATCTGTGCAGGCAAGAGTTACGATATTTCGCATGGGAAAACGTGCTCCTCAACTACTCCGTGATCTCGCTGATGACCCCTGCGCCCACGGTCCTGCCCCCCTCCCGAATGGCAAACCGCAACTCCTTCTCCCTCGCTATGGGCATAATCAACTCCACCGATAACGATACATTGTCCCCAGGCATCACCATCTCCACCCCCTCTGACCACGTCACCCCCCCCGTCACATCTGTCGTCCGAAAATAAAACTGCGGCCGAGACCCATTAAAAAACGGCGTGTGCCGACCCCCCTCGTCC
>DAOVIU010000112.1 GCA_030673585.1 Pseudomonadota bacterium
ACCAGTGTCGGCCTGCTGCTTTTTCCCAGCGGGCTTTGCGGCCTTATCAAGAATTGGCCCTCCCCGGCTCAGAAACCTGGCGGTCTCCCTTATAAATCCCGTGGGCTTTCTCATAGGAGGAGGGGCTATGCCAGCCGGAGTAGGGATTCTGGGAGCCCACGGCCTTTTTTCACTTGGATTCGTGCTGGTGGGCCTGCTTGTTATAGCGTCCATACCCGTCCTCAGGTACCTGAAATTCCATCAAAACAATGAATGAGGTTCGATTGGTTTAATTTGTTTCATTGGTTTGATTGGTTGGCTAGCCTCGTGCCCCTCGGCAGGGAGAGGTTGGAGGGTAGAGGCAAGATGGTGCTGCGGTGTTGCAGTTTTGTAGTGCTGCAGTAATTTGGTGTTGCCGTCTTGCGGTCCTGCAGTGCTGGAGTAAAAAACGCCGGAAAGAAGTCAAAGCTGCTCTTGACTCTTAGTCACTATTTCTATCGCTCGATTGGTTGAATTGGTTGGTTGGGTTGGATGTCCCGAAGGGACAAAATGCGGGGGATGTCGATGGGTTAATCCTGAATGCCGTAATCTCCCAAATCTACCTCTTTGAAACTGAAACGCTCGAACCTTTCCGATTTCGGGTGTGGAGCAGTCGCATCGATGCCCATTTTCGTTACCGTCCCACTCTTTCCGTCCGGATTGACTCGAACCATGGGATTGATGATATGGGCCCTCTGGTTTTTCATGAGGAGGAGATCCGTATCCGGATTGAATCGTGTTGATATGGCCCAGTTCACGTCGATGGGGTCGAAGAGATCCACATCCGTGTCCACGGCCACCACCCTCTGAAGCGGTTCAAAGGCGCTGAAGGCCTCCTTTATCGCCTCCATCCCGACGCCTTCCCGATCCTTCTCCACCTGGATAACGGCGGCATAAAAACCGCATCCCCCGGGGGGCAAATAAACCGCCCTCAGCTGCGGCACCTTCTGCTTAACGGTCACAAAAATTTTAGCCTCAGCCGTAAATCCCACCGCGTTCCAGATCTCCTGGCCGGACAGCAGCGTGTGGAAAATGGGGCTCCTCCGATGGGTGATGGCCTTGACCCTCATGACCCACCGTTTGTCGCGTGAGGCATAGTACCCTGTGACTTCGGCAAAGGGACCCTCCTCTTCCCGGACATTGGGAAGGATCTCAGCCTCGATAACGAACTGGGCATCGGCATAGGCCGGCACATCCACGGTCTGGGCTTTGATGAAATTGATGGGCCGCCCGATGATATGGTTGGCAATTGCGTATTTGCCATCCCCTTGCCTTGCAATAGCGGAGACGAACCAGGGGGCGAGTCCAACGCCGTTGTTGATCGTTACCTGCAACGGCTCGTTCCGCTTCTCCATGATGTCCACATAGGCAGCGAGATGGCGACCGGGATCGATCAAAAAGGTAAGCCGATCTTTCCCGGCGACCATCATGCGGTGTATGGATATATTTGCTATTCCAGTCTCCGGGTTTTTCGCCACGACGACCGAGGAGTCGAAGTACTGTCCACCGTCCTTCAGCGCATGAACCGGAACCGGAAGCCGGTAGAGGTCGACATCTTCTTCGATAACCTCGTTGGCCGGACCCCTTTCGAGCACCGGGGAAGGGAGCGCATCTTCATCCCCCCGCCAGGAGTCGATGGCTCGGCCAATCACGAAGGGGACCTCTTCCTTGGGCACCCCGAAGACGCTCCCCACAATATCCCGGTTCCACAACATTCCAGCCAGCACCGGATATTCGCTGCCTTTCACCTTTTCGAACAGGACGCACCTTTCCCCCTCGAACTTCTTCGCGATCCCCATCAGCTCATATTTGGGGTCCACTTCCGAGGTGACGCGGATGAGATTGCCCGTCTCCGCGAGGTATTCAATGCAGCTCGTGAGGTCGGAGAGACGCGCGGCCACCTCTTCAGGCATTGCGGTCAAGGATTCTCCCCTTTTTCCCTTATTATCGGTTCGGAACCGTCAGAGAATTCTTTTATCCTTCAATCACTATAAAGTAAAGAAAAAAGGGATCAAGTCTTTTTTTGATTAGAAGGTGTGCTAATCTTTCCCCTGATTTGGTTCTGCTTTGTCCTCGGAAAAGGGCATGGGCCATTCTCGTATATATCCTGATGCCTTTCAGAATGGCCTCGGTGGTTCCTTCAATTTTCATAATTGAGCACGGGGCCCGGCGAAAAAACTGACGGATGAGGAGGACAAGTTATCTTGAAAGATCTGGGCCAAGAAAATTCCTCGTACCTGGAGTTTGCAGCGGAAAAAATGGTAGTATCCATGGGCTGCGGGTAGGCTTACCGCATTTTCGGGTAATAAAATGCTGAACGAGGCTTCTTTACGTACATATGTGCCGTTCATGCTCTATCTGACGGCGGTTTTCTATCTCAATTTCATCGCGAGGATCTTCCTGTCGCCCCTGCTGCCGACAATTGAAAGCGACCTGAAGATCGGACACGCCGAGGCGGGTTCCCTTTTTTTCTTCATTTCCGCCGGCAATTTCCCAGGGATTTTAGGCTCCGGGCTCGTTTCATCCCGTCTCAACCACAGATGGACGATTATCCTATCGTCCCTTGCCCTTGGAGGGTCGCTTCTCGTCGTCTCCGTCAGCCATGGCCTCCTATGGATTCGATGGGGATTAATCGTGCTCGGCCTATCAGCAGGCCTGTATCTCCCATCGGCCATTGCGACAATCACGGATGTGGTGAGCTCGAGGCACTGGGGAAAGGCCATCGCCATTCACGAGCTGGCCCCTATCCTGGCCTTTATAACAACCCCGCTGCTGGCGGAGGTGTTTATGATATGGTTCTCCTGGCGGGCAGTCGCGGCCGCGATCGGTTTAGCCACGGTCGTGGCCGGCGGGGTCTTCACCTCCTTTACAAAAGGCGGCGCATTTTTGGGAGAACCTCCCGGCCCGAAAAATCTTCGACTTCTTCTCACAAATCCCTCCTTCTGGATCATGGTGGCATTTTTCAGCATGGGTACTGCCGCAAGCATGGGAGTTTATTCCATGATGCCCCTGTACCTGGTGGCCCAGGAGGGACTGGAACGTGGCCTGGCTAACACTCTGGTGGCATTTTCCCGGGTTGCAGGGCTGGGGGTTATTTTTCTCGCGGGATGGGCCACGGATCGGCTGGGTCCGCGGCGAGCCCTGGGTACAGTATTTCTCGCCTGCGGAATGGCGACCATGCTATTGGGTTTGCTCCACGGGGGGTGGCTCCTCCCCCCTCTTTTTCTCCAGCCCGTTTTGGCCAGCTGTTTTTTTCCGGCGGGAGTGGCGGCCCTGTCGAAAATTGGACCTCCCCAGGCCAGAAACGTCGCGGTCTCCCTTACGATGGCCATATCATATGTCGCAGCAGCAGGCGGTATCCCAGTCGGAATAGGGATTCTGGGAGATCACGGTTTGTTTCCCCTAGGGTTCATATCGGTGGGAATTTTGCTCGTTGGATGCATCATCCTGCTCAAGTACCTGAAATTCCATGAAGAGGGTTAATTGGTCCCAATTGGTTGAATGAGTTACATTGGTTTGGTTGGTCGGTTATGCTCCCAGCATCTCCCCGGCGATTCTTGCAACCAATGTCGTCGGCAGGAGCACGGGTTTCCCCGTTGTTTCCCTGAAGAGCGCTTGTGTTTCTTGGTTGAAACCTATGCAGTCCAACACCACGAGATCGACACTCGCCGTCTTGATTTTGTTTGCTTTCTCCCTCAACTCCTCATCGTTGCCGGTGTATGGGGAAACCGCTTCCACGACGACTTCACGGTTCGTTTCTTCCCATTTTCGCGTGAATATTGGAATTTGATCAGGGGACGGCACAACCACACCCAGTCTTCCCGAATCCAAAAGACTTTTAACTACATTCAGCATGATCCTATCGGGTCGCAGCAGTATCTTCTCCGATGCGATCTCGGGAAACTCCCCGGTGCAGAGCAGAATGATGAGTTCCACGGGCTCGGCCTGGAACTCAAAGATACACTGCTTCATCCGCTCTACGATCCGTTCCTCAGCTACTATGACCTCGGTTCCATCCCTCATTCTGGTGACAAGGACGTACTCGTTCGGTCGGGGACGAAATTCCCTCACCTCCTCCAGATTCAACCCGTCCAGGGCCCCCTTCTCAACGATCTCGACGTCTGGACCCAGAACATTTCGTATTACGGGAATGAGGTCTACCCTCGGAGTTTGCCCGATGGTCAAGGTACCTACCTTCATCGATTCTCCTCCTCTTTTTAGATGTTCCCCAGGGTTTGCAGAACATTCATCCTTCCGTAGAGGTTGACGATCCTCTTAAACTCCTCTTCATCGTGAAACCGGCACTTATCCTCCGTGAACGCCTTGGCAACTTCGAGACAGTACCTCCCCGCTTCCTCGATATCAACCTCATGGTTGGCGCCGGTTCCGCACCCTGGCACTGCTGTCTCAGCGGTTACTGCCACCCCGACAACCGGGGAATCGGTGGCCGTGCACGGCTGCATGATACTGTTCATATGGAAGAGCCCGTTCCCATACGGTGTGATATCCTGCGTTGTTATGGGGGTTACCCGCGGTGGCTTCCCCGTTGTCCATGCAAGGATATCCAGCAAATCCTCGCTGATTCTGAGTATATAGCCTTCTTTCACGGTGGGCGTAATGGCAATTCCCCGGTAATTGATGATCCTGTTCCCCTTGGTCGCATCGACCGAGAGCATGGCATCCATCTGGAGGTCGACCTCGTGTTTGTTCATTTCATGCATATCCACGGGAGAACCCATAAACGGGACCGGTTCGCGGGGCTCGGTCGGGGCGTTTGGACAGACGTGGGTGGCGATAATCACATCGCCCTTCAGGATATCTCCCCCCTTCCGCATATCTGCCAGTTTCAGGGCGCAGGATACGGCGGTGAGAGCACCGTCTGCATCCGAAACCATGCCGATGCGCTCGGGCCTGGCTGCAATCCCGCCAAGCCTCCCGATTATACCCAACGTCGGTGCATTACCTCCACTTTTCTTTCCCTCCGTTCCAGGAATGACTGTTTTGATAAAATCGGTGGATCCCCTTTCTCCGCTGATCGTTTGAACATCAATTCCCCCCAATCCCCTGGATTTGAGGAGATCGGCCACTTTTTGACCATTGACCTGTGCATCATCCAGAAGTTCATGGGCTTCCATAACTTGCTTCAGCATTTTACTACCTCCCTATAAAAATCTATGTATCTCTTTTCGCACTGCAATCGCAAATAATAATACTCCATACGAAGAATTTGTCATCCCCCAACGTGAACAGGGCAGCACTTGTGACGATCATTGGAACTTTGGTATATAGGTATCTAATTCCCTAACCCGCGAAGGAGAAGCCTCAATGAGAATACGCAAACCCGGAAAAGTCCTCCATAATCTTTGGTATTTGGGCCGCGAGCAAGCGGGGGTCTATCTATTGGACGGCGGCGACGAGGCCATGATCATAAACGGCGGACTGGCCTATCTCGTGCCCGATCTTCTCCGGCAGTTCGAGGAGTTCGGCATCGACGAGGAAAAGATCAAAAAACTCCTCATTCTCCACTCCCATTTCGACCACGTGGGCATCGTCCCCTTTTTCAAACGACGACACCAGGACCTGGAAATCTACGCC
>DAOVIU010000227.1 GCA_030673585.1 Pseudomonadota bacterium
CTGGGCCTCCTTCAATTCCCCATGGGCCTCCTCAAGATACTTGTACAAGATGCAGTTCTCGATTGCTAGGCCCGCCTGCCTCGTAAACATGGTCAATAGCTGTATGTCGTCGTCCGTAATGGGCCGCCCGTTGTAGAGGTTATCCACAACGATGACACCGATAGTCCCTTCCCGTCCCCACAAGGGAACGGTGGCGAATCGATAGGATTTGATTGCCCCATTTGGTCGTAAAACGCAATTGACCTCCCTGTTCAATTCACAATCCTCAGGGCATGCTAGTGCATCTCGATTGTAATTGATGTTGAAGGGCTTCTGTTCTCTGACCGTCCGGGAAAGAATACATTGCTCCTTGTCCAAGGGGACGCTTACCTCTCGTACCCTCTCGTCCAAGGGTGTCCCTTTCGGGGAATAGGTATGGGACAAGGAGGAGAGGGTTTGGGAAAGCCTATCCCGGTTAGACGCCAGGTTTCTCCAGGTATTCCCCGCCTCCTCGGCATTGTCATGCCCAACTGCCATCATTCCGGTGAGGCGGTTTCTCCTCTGGTCGGAGAGGAAAAGCATCGCCCTGTTAAACCCCATTCCATCCCCAATGGTGATGGCTGTGAGGATAATGTGAAGGATCTGTTCGAACTTCATGGTGGATAACAGGGCGTTATTGATTTCATACAAGAGGGAGAGCTGGTTGGTCTGGCGATCCTTCCCCCGAGTGATATCTCCAAGGACTTGGCTTTCCCTTTTGCGAGAGGAGCTCATGTGTGAATACCCGGGGCTTCTCTTGGTAACGCTTCCCGGAGATACTTCGCCGCTTCCTCCGGGGGGGTCGGATTGATGTAGAAACCCGTTCCCCACTCGAAACCAGCCACCTTCGTTAATTTCGGGATAATCTCGATATGCCAGTGATACAATGGTCCAACCGTTCCATTGGGGGGAGCGGTATGGAGCAGGAAATTATATGGAGATCGAGGCAACGCGCTCTCTATTCTTCTCAGGGCGTCCGACAAGAGGGAGGCCACGTCACGGAATTGCAAAGGTTTGGTCTGATGGAAATAGGCGATATGGCCCTTGGGAAGAATCCAGGTTTCAAAGGGAAAACGAGAGGCAAAGGGCGCAAGGGCAATGGCCCCTTCATTTTCCGCGATTAGTCGGGCTTTATGTCCTGACTCCTGGCGGATGATGTCGCAGAATACGCATCTTTCCCTATACGCGTAATAGGCCTTGGCACCATCGATTTCCTCGCTCACCCTTTTGGGCACAACGGGCAAAGCGATTATCTGGGAATGGGAATGTTCCAGGGACGCACCGGCAGCCGCCCCATGATTCTTGAACACCAGGATATACCGTACCCGCGGGTCCCGAGTGAGGTCCAAAATCCTCTCTCGGTAGGCCGTGAGCACCGTAATGACCTTGTCGATGAGGAGCGTGGATAGGGTTTCATGATGCTTGGGCGTCTCAACGAGGACCTCATGGACACCTACGCCGTTCATCTTGTCATAGAGCCCCTCCTCTTCCCGGTTCAGTTCGCCTTCCGCTCTAAGGGCGGGGAACTTATTGGGGACAACCCTCAATGTCCAACCGGGGGAGTTAGGTGGAGAACCGTTTTCCCGAACCGCGAATACCTCGGGGGGGGGGTTGTCCTCGTTGCCCTCACAGAGCGGGCAAAATCCGCCTCTCGTCCTGATATCCTCGGGAGGAAATTCCGAGGGCCTCCGGCCCCTTTCGGTTGCAATGATGACCCATCGGTCGATGATCGGATCTTTCCGTAATTCAGGCATCTCTTCCTGGAGTTCAATAAGGAAGGGAGCTCTATTTGCCCCTCATCTTTTCCGTTTGTTCCTGCTCCGTTTTGCAGTCGATGCATAGGGTAGTTACTGGCCTCGCCATAAGCCGCTTCTCCGAGATATTCTCGCCGCACATATCACAAATGCCAAAGGTGCCGTCTTCGATCCTCTCCAAGGCCTCGTTGAGCTTTTGAATGAGCCTTCTCTCTCGGTCACGAATCCTGAGGGTGAAATTGCGATTGGATTCGAGGGATGCCCTATCGGTGGGATCGAGAAGTTCCTCCTTGTAATCGTTGGACATGCCGCTAACGGTTTTTCCCGCTCCGTCCAATAGGGCGTTCAGCCTCTCCACTAAAAGCCCTTTGAAATAGAGAAGCTTTTCCTCATTCATCACAGCCCCCGATGATCAGGCCGTATGTAAGGTACATTGACATATAAGGGCGACTATAAATCAAAAAATATATTACAAATGTTTGCCAAAAGTCAATAGACCCTGCATCGGAAGTCGCCTGAGGGAACACCGAGGCTGAAAGATAACAGGAAGGTCACACCGTATCCCTGTCTTTTGATCATTCCCTTCATTTGTGCTAAATATATGGGTCAAGGATTACGTGGAGGATGAGTTGAAGGAGAGAATTTCAGAAGCCGAAACCATATTGGACAGGGATTTCGCGGAATACTACAGTCGAATGGCCAAAAAATATATGAAAATCCCCTGCAAGCGAGTGCTAAACAAGATTAAGGCTAAGGGAATCGAGGAGGGCCACGCCCTCGACGTGGGGACGGGACCGGGGATATTTCCCCTTTCAATCGTAAAGGCCTATCCAAAGATACGATTTACCTGTATCGATCTCTCGCCGGCTATGGTCAGCGTGGCCAGGGAAAATGCCGGCGAGCTCGAGTTGGATGGCCTCATCGATTTCGACGTTGGATCCGCGTATCACCTCCCGTGTCCGGACAAATCATTGGATCTGGTCACCTGTATTAATACCCTCCACCACCTCCAAGATCCCGTTGCGTTCTTCAACGAGGTGGACAGGGTCTTAAGGGAAGGAGCCCATTTCGTAATCGTCGACTTCCATAGGGATACCTCAAGGATAGCCGTTTGGTTTTTCAACCTCCTCTGGAAACGGGTTATTACTCGAAACGGATTGGGGAGCGGATGTTTCATGGAATCAGTTCGATCCTCGTACACAGTTCCCGAATGCAGGGCTTTCCTGCAACAATCCTCCATCAGGAGGTGGGTCCTCTACACACGATCCCTTGAGATGTGGGTCGAATCCCCGTAATTCGACGGCAAAGGCCCGGTCCCCGGCTAACGGTCCCATGAACGGACCCAAGATAATCGAAGAAGCCTTTTGGGGGTGGGAACCCAGGTTTCCACCCCCAAATTTTTCCTGGCACCGTTTTTGCTGTTTTGAAATTGGCCCCTTGAGGAAGAATCCCCTGCCGAGGGCGGGAGGGGCTTGGCCTGTTCCCTTCGCGGATGAGAGTATGAAAAGCTATGAAAAATTTTTCCATGGGAAGGGACAAAAATTTGCTTCCCGGATGATACGCGTTTTGCTCATCCTTTCGAGTATTCTCCTCCTTATGGCTTCCCCGGTTTCATCCAAAGAGGCTCTCGACATGATTTTCAATCCAAAAATATATCCGTATCCGCCCTACTCCTTTAAAGCTCACTTTCATCAATCGCTCCAGGTAAGGGTCACCGGGGATAACCGCCCGGGTTATGAAAGGACCAGCAAATACCATCCCGCTAACCATATGGAGGAATCCTCTTGGATGGAACCCATAGCGGTGATGGTGGAGAAGGTCTTGGAGAGGGAGTTTCTCCTCTCCAATCTCTTTGATTCGGTGACTCGGCGTGATAACCGCTCCTCGCTGGTATTGGAGATCGATCTTAATTCCTTTTCTGCCGCATGGATGCCCGGCAGATCGGGCTTAAAGCCCATCTTCACTATTTATGGTGGCGTCGACCTGAATGCCTCTTTGATCTCGAGAAAGGAGGGGAGGATCCTGTTGATCAAGAATTACCAAGAGGAAGCACAGGCGGAAATTACGCAATTTCGGAACAAAGAGGGTTATGCGGCCATTGAGGTGGGGAAGGCTATGAAGAGGGTAGCGTCCAGCCTCATGCGGGATATCAAAGGCCGGATTGAAAGGCTGGAGGCGGAAATCACCGCGGAGAAGAGGAAATCGATGCTAGGTAAAAAACGGCCTTCAAAGAAGCAACGGGGGACC
>DAOVIU010000328.1 GCA_030673585.1 Pseudomonadota bacterium
TTATCACCTTCGATGTGCCCACGGGTATCATTATAGTTCTTGAAATTATCCAGGTCGAACATCATGAGCGAAAGGGGGACTTTTTGCCGTTTGGCTCGAATCGCCTCCTCCTCCAATTTCTTATAGAAATACCTGTGGTTATAGAGCCCCGTCAAATCATCGGTGATGGAAAGCCTTGTCACCTCCTCCTCAAGACGTTCTTTTTCCTTCACTATCCGGCTTTTTTCGATACATCGATTAACGATATGAAGCAGATGATCCATCTCAAAGGGCTTCTTGACGAAATCCGAGGCCCCTTGCTTGAGGGCCTGAATGGCATTGTCAACGGTCGCATATGCCGTCAACATCACCACGGATTGATCCGGGGTTTCCTTCTTGATCTTCCGGAGTGCCGTGTTCCCATCGATCCCGGGTAGGTTGATATCCAAGAGGATGACATCGGGCTTCGCCTGGGTTGCTTTCCGAACACCTTCCTCTCCCGTGGATGCCGTGGATACCTCGTGTCCCTCCGATTCGAATAATTTCTGGACGATATCGACGGTATCCGGAATGTCGTCGATAATTAGGATCTTCGCCTTTTCCTCCTTCTTGGGCTTCACCATCTCTCCTTTACCTGGCCAGTGGAACGGTGAAGTAGAAGCTACTTCCCTTCCCGACCTCGGAATTTACCCAAATCCTTCCCCCATGTTCTTCGACGATTCCCTTAACGATGGTCAACCCCAAACCCGTCCCCCCATATCGTCTCCGGTCGACCTGGTAAAATTCATCGAACACCTTATCGCATTGATCCCTCGGGATTCCAACCCCCGTATCGGAGACCTCTGCCAAAACCACATCGTTATCTCGGCGGGCCTCAACCTTCACCTCTCCGCCTGGCGGGGTGAATTTGAAGGCATTTGATAAGAGGTTGATATAGATATCGTGGAGCCGATTTCTATCTGCCTTGACGTGGATGCCCCTGGGGATTTTGATCTTAATGTCGATGCGTTTCTCAACCGGCTTGATCTCCTTTATATACTCCTTGACGGCCTTAAGGAGATTCACCTCCTCCACGAGGATGTCGATCTTTCCGGCCTTGATTCTGGCCATATCGAGCATCTTCTCCATGATCTCCTGGATTCGATTGGTATTTCTCTGAATGGTCAATAGGTACTGTCGCAGATTCCTCGGTATCGGCCCTTCCCTTCCGCTGAGGATGAAATCGACGTTGGCCTTAATGGCGGTTAATGGCGTTTTGAGCTCGTGGGATGCGGTGCCCAGAAACTTGGACTTCATCTCGTCCATCTCCATCAATTCCCGATTGGCCTTCTCCAACTCCTTCTTGGCCTCATTGATGTCCTCCAAGATGTTGAGCGTGGCGATTCGAGCCTCGGACAATTCCTTCACATTTCGTTCCAGTTCCTCCGTCCTCTCCTCAACCTTTCCCTCCAGGGTCCTGCTATAATCCTCCAACTCCTTCCTCGAATCCTCCAGCTGTATCACCATTTGGTTGAAGGACCTGGCCAAATCCCCTATTTCATCGTTTGTGCTGATGGCCACGGGGTGGCTCAAATCCCCCTTCGCGATCCTCTGCGTTGCCGATACCAGCTGGCCAACAGGCTTGACGATGATATCCACCAAAAAGATAGTGACGAGGATTCCAATTCCCACCACCACGAGCATCAGGATCCCGACGTTTCTCTTGACCTCGGCCAGTTCTCTATCCATCTGGTACAACGAAAGCCCCAAATGAGCAACTCCGACAGCATCTCTGGGAGTACCCTCCTTTAGCAGTTCTTCCCAAAACTCAGATATTTTGTTCCATTCGACCCTTAAATCCCGCGATAGCACGGGCGGTTTGGATTTCGGTTGCGGAACATCATCTCCTCGCCATTCTTTAGCTTGAATGGACATGGAGAAGACCATTAGGTGCAATTCCTTCTTGCCTCCCGCATAGGCCGGTGAATACACTTTGGCACCAATACCTCCTCGGGCCTGCACTAAACAGAACACCACATCCTCTTCACTCATCGGTCCCCTAGCTAGGGTTCTTAGCATCTTTTGGTTATTGGCCAGGATGGGGTAGAGGGAGCTATGGGCTAAGGTGCGGACGAGTGTCTCGCCCTTGTGCCTCAGGTTGCCCTGGATTAAAGCGAATTCTCGTTCGATGAAAAACCAGCTCATGGTGATGGAAGTAAACATGATCAAAAGGACGATTGTCACTATGAACTTTAGATGGATGCCGAATCGGATCCCTCCGCTTCCCAATACCCCCCTCGCTTTTGTCAAAAGCCAGTTCACCGATCCTCCTCTAGGTCACGATCGCCTTCCCATCCATCATCGTAAGGGAAAAAGGCATCCCGGCTTAAGCAACACATCCCTCTGATTTAGCAGGCCCTGCGCTTCGGCTCATAGACGCAATACGGCTCCTCTTCCAGATAATCCCCCGTCAGTTCAAAGGCCCTTGCGCGGCATCCTCCACATACCTTTCGATATTCACAGTAACCGCATTTCCCCCTGTAGTTGTCCTCATCCCGAAGTTCCCTGAAGAACCTGCACTGAGCCCAAATGGATTCAAGGGAATCATCCCGTACATTGCCGCAGTCCAGTTCCAGGTAACCGCAGGGTTGAACCCCTCCCGTATTGGAGACGAAACAGAAGGAAATTCCACCCAAGCATCCTCGCGTGACCGCATCGAGGCCGTAATGTTCGGTCGTAATAGTCTTTCCTTCCCGTCGAGCCCGCTGTCTCAAAATCCGGTAGAAATGGGGGGCGCAGGTCACCTTCAGGTGCAGGGAAACGTGATCTCTCTGGTCATAGAACCAGTTCAA
>DAOVIU010000280.1 GCA_030673585.1 Pseudomonadota bacterium
AGATACTTCACCTGAACGGTCCGGGTCATCTGTTCGTAGAGCCTGGGGGGAGCGAACATGACGTGGGGGCCGATTTCCCTCACGTTCTCCTGGTTGGTCTCGGGCTCCTCGGGGAAGTTGATGGTAAATCCTACCTGAAGCCCGCAGGATATGGACATCATCTGCTCCCCGATCCAGGCAAAGGGGAGGTAGGAGACGAAGTCATCGGTCTCATAGGAGGGGTCCACCCTCATCAAATTCTGGCCCATGGTGAGCATGTTGTAGTTGGTGAGCAACGCCCCTTTGGGCAATGCCGTTGTCCCGGAGGTGTAAAAGAGGAGGCAGATATCATCCCCCTTCCCCTGGTTCACCAAATCCTCGAAGAGGCCCGGTTTTTCGCGATCCATTTTTCTTCCCAATTCCTGTACCTCTTTGAAGCTGATGAGGATGGGATCATCGTAGTTCCTCATCCCCTTTGGGTCATCCCAGATGACCTTGGTGAGCTTGGGGCATTTATCCTTTATGGCCAGGGCCTTATCAACCTCCTCCTGTCCCTCTGCAAAATAGAACCTGGAATCGGAGTGATCGACGATATACTGAACCTCATCCATCAAGCAGTCCTGAAAGAGCCAGACCCCGATGCCACCGGCACACATAGCTGCCATCTCGGCCCACAGTCCTTCGGGGCGATTATCGCCGATCATTACTGCCTTATCGCCCCTCTCCAACCCCAGGGAGACCAACCCCAAGGAGAGAAACTTAACGTTTTCCAGGTATTCCCTCCAGGAGAAAGGAATCCAGACACCGAACTCCTTCTCCCTCATGGCCACCCTCTGTTCCCCGAATTTTTCGGCGTTCTTGACCAGGAGTTTGGGTATGGTCAGATCGTGAGTGATCTCGATTTCCCCCGGATACCGCTTTTCATCGCCGGGTGACATAGAGTTCCTCCACTTCGCCAAGATACGCCTTTATCACATCGGGGTGGTTCTGAACCTCATCAGGGGTCCCTTCGGCGATCTTCTCGCCGAAATTCAGGGCCATAACCCGATCTGACAAATCCATCACCACGCCCATGTCATGCTCGACCAGGACGCAGGTTACCTGCCAGCGTTCTTCCTCATTTATATCCAGAATAAACCTGGCCATGTCCTCCACTTCCTCCAGGTTGAGGCCCGCCAAGGGTTCGTCGAGGAGGAGTATCTTGGGGTTGAGGGCCAGGGCCCTGGCCAATTCCACCCTTTTCTGCATCCCGTAGGGGAGCATGCCGGTGACGTGGTTTCTGATGTGCTCGATTTCCAGGAGGTCGATAATCTCCTCCTCGATAAACTTTCGGCTTTCGATCTCCTCCCGGGCCGTCTTCCCGACATATATGGAGCCACTAAAGATGCCGCTTTTCAGATGGATGTGTCGACCCAGCCGGATGTTGTCAAGAACGGTCATCCCGCTGAAAAGCTCTATCTTCTGGAAGGTTCGGGAGATGCCCATCTCAGCCCTTTGATGCGGGCTGAAGCCGGAAATAAATTTTCCGTCGAAGGAGATGCGCCCCTTTTGGGGACGGTAGAGGCCGTTGATACAGTTCATCATAACGGTTTTCCCGGCTCCGTTGGGGCCGATGAGGGAGACGATCTCCCCCGGTTTTACCTCAAAACTGACGCCGGCGAGGGCGGCAACACCCCCAAAGGACATATGGATATCCTCCACTTTCAGCAGGAGTGTGTCGCCAGATGTCTCATCATTTGGGATCATGTGCATCTCCCAATGTGCTTAGGCTAGGAATTGTTCTATTTGATCAAACACCAATATACGGACTTTACTCTCTAAACCTCGACAACAGTGAGCCAGGTAAGGTGATGTTGCGCTATAATTATTTAGTCAAGTTAACGTTATTTTGCATCGATGAACATATTGAATTTCTTTAGGGTGTCGATTTCCTATCAGATTACTCAACATTTGTCAAGAAAATAACTCCAGTTTACCTGATATGGGGATCAATGAGAAATCCTTGTCGTAATGGGCGATCAGAGGGGAGATAGAGAAAATCGGTAGGCGTGGGATCCGGTAACCGCTAAGTCTTGGAGGTATAGAGAACGGCCACGATTTTGGTTTCCTTGTCCTTCCGGCACTGGACCCGGTGGGGAATGGTTGAATCGTAGTAGATGGAATCACCCGGATGGAGGACATCGATGTGATCGCCCCAGGTGACCTCCATTTCCCCTTCCAAAACGAAGAGAAATTCCTCTCCCTCATGGGTAGATGTCTTGGCCGATTTGACCGTTGCGGGTTCCAATGTCACGAGGAAGGGCTCCATGTGCCTGTCCTTCTTCTCGTATCCCAGGGATTTATAGGAATACCCGTATTTCACCCCATCCTTGGAGGCGAATCTCGATACCTTCTTCCTTTCATTCCTCCTCACAATGGTATAGGGCTCCCCGGGACCCTCCCCGAAGAAGTAGCCTAAATTGACGTCCAGGGCCCTTGATAACTTGATGAGCGTCCCCAGGGAGGGGGAGATCAGGTGGTTTTCCATCTGGGACAGAAGGGCCGTCGAGAAACCCGTCAAATCAGCCATTTGCCTCAGGGATAGGTCCTTCGTTTCTCGAAGGTCCTTGATCCTCTCCCCGACTTTCATCTCCACCGAGGTCTTTTCCCCTCCCATGCGGGTCCTCCTTTTGACGATTGCATATCATTGATTGGTCGAATTGGCTTCCCTCGTCCCCTACAGATCCCGGATGAATTCCCTCCCTTTCGTGATGGCCTCCAGATTGGAGGGAATCATACCGTGATGGCGCTCGTCCAGGACATCGCTGAGGGCATCGGGTATCGAGGCCCCTTTGATCACCCGCGTCTTTTCCATATATGCTCCCAGGGCAACCATATTGGCCAGTTTGGCATTGCCCAATTGGGAAGCAATCTCGTTCAGCGGTATGGGAATCAGTTCGACCTCCTTTCTCGAGACATCCCCGGGATCCACCAGGGATGAGTT
The DNA here is from genome assembly GCA_030673585.1 of Pseudomonadota bacterium. The sequence goes on from DAOVIU010000280.1 coordinate 2,963, forward strand.
TAAGAGGAGGAGCCCCGCTGATTTCAGGTGATTTTCGAACTTCATCAGGGAAGGGCTGTTCATGATAATGGCTGAAAGGGGCTTACCGATAACGGGGGACCCGATTTCCTTGGTGGAGATTACCACGGTACAGTTGGCCGTTCCCCCCCTCATTTCGACGCCATAGGTGGGCAAATAGGTAACGTGCTTGCCTTCCCTCATAGCCGCAGAGGCCAAGATATTGCCGGTTAAGAGGATACCCTGTCCACCAAATCCCGCAATGATGACGTCATAGTACATAGCATCTATCCGGCATGAGCTACACAGTATTTGGCATCTATAGATAATCCGCCATGGTTCTCTCTTTGAGGATTCCCAGGGGAAAGTAGGGAATCATCTGATCCTCCACCCTCTGATTGGCCTCCAGGGCCGAAAGGCCCCAATTAGTGGGACAGGCCAGGATGAACTCGACGAAGGAGAACCCCATTTCCTCTATTTGCATCTGGA
>DAOVIU010000144.1 GCA_030673585.1 Pseudomonadota bacterium
GAAAGGGGGTGTGATCTGATGGGAAAATATGCCGCATTAGTCGATGTCTCGAAGTGCACCGCCTGTAGGGGGTGTCAAATCGCCTGCAAGCAGTGGAACGAACTTCCAGCGGAAAAGACGATCAACGTAGGGACGTACCAGAACCCACCGGATCTCTCCGTGAGCACATACACCCTGATACGGTTCAAGGAGGTCTCCAATAAGGGGGAGGTACGGTGGAACTTCTTCAAGGATCAGTGCAGGCACTGCCTGGAGCCGCCGTGCAAGGATGCGGCCGATGGAACGGTGAAGGGAGCGATCACTCAGGATAAGAATGGGTCCGTCCTCTTTACCGAAAAGACGCGGCTGCTGAACATCAAGGAAATCCGGGAGGCATGTCCCTACGACATTCCTCGCCAGGATCCCAATACCAAGCTCATGGCCAAGTGCACCTTCTGTGCCGATCGAATCGCCAATGGCATGATACCAGCCTGCATTAAGGTGTGCCCAACGGGGACCCTCAGCTTTGGGCCGAGCTATAAAATCCTGGCAATGGCGAGGAAAAGGCTGAATGAGGTTAAGAAGCGGTTCCCCCTTGCTAGACTGATAGACGAGGAGGAGATAAGCTGGATCTACCTGTTGCACCGACCGGAAGCCGAATTCCAGATGACCGTAAAGGCAAAGAGGACAAGGCCGGCCACGGTTGCACGAAGGGCTTTCATGAGACCCTTTGGGGCATTGGTTGCGGGAACGGCATTGCAGGGATCGGCCCCAACCGATTCCGATTCCTCGATTGAGTAAACGAGGGAGAAACCATTTTGGCGGAAGGCAAGGACACACCTTGCCTTCCGCACATCTATAGTGTATTATGGGCTTGTTTCAAAAGAAACAGCCCTTTTTTTATCATACCTTCGACCGAGAAACAAAGAATCGGGAGATGATAATGGAGATGAATTCCGATATGGAAAGGATGCAAAGGAGGATTACAACTCTCAAAGAGGCCTATCCCAACTACCGGGGGATCTTGGAATTCTTCGAAAAGCTCCTCCTCGAGCAACTGAAAACCATGGCCAAAGTTGAGTACCGCCCACCGGGAATCAGCAAGGACCGCGCCAGGATCAGGGCAAGGGAGGGGTTTTCCATGCTCTCAAAGGGAGATTTCCCCATCGATCCTCGCCTTGCGGGTCGGCTCTTTCGCTCCATTTGCCGTATCGCGAAAGGGGAAAATGAAAAGCTGAAGGCCGAAGTGGGGAAAATTGAAAGGGCATTGCGGGGGAAAAAGATCGACCTGGAAACATGCCTGGCCAAAGCCCTAGAGGGCAACCGCGACCATCTCTCCCGGATAGCCGTCGAGAGGGGAATTGACCAAGAGGTGATGAATTTCCTGCTCCATACCACGATCAAACCCTTCGTGGAGGCATTTGCCTCCCATCTGAGGGATATGGTAGACGAAGATGTGTGGGACAAGGGGTACTGCCCCGTCTGCGGCTCCCAACCCCTCATGGGGGAATTGAAGGGGGAAGAGGGAAAACGGATTTGGACGTGTTCCTTCTGCGGGAGCCAGTGGCGGGGGAAACGGTTGATGTGCCCCTTTTGCGAAAACACCGACCATCAAACCCTCCGGTATTTCCATACGGAAAAGGAGAAGGCATATCGCATAGACGTCTGCGATAAGTGCAAGAGGTATATCAAGACGGTTGATGCCCGACAGCTTGCCGATGAAATCTTCCTCCCCGTTGAGGACTTGGCGACGTTACATCTGGACATTTTGGCGGCCGAAAAGGGCTTCAAGAGGGAATCCTTCGATCTCCTGGGGATCTTCTAAAGGCTGATGGTGTGCGTTAGCATGGGAAGCACGAAATTGGCACGAACCTTGCTCACCTCTTGGGCTGACCCCATTGGAGGCTTGGGAACCCAATGGTCAAAAAATCGTTGGCCCTCCTCATACTCTCCGTATTCGTCCCCCTGCCGATGGCATCGGGCGGCCCGTCAACCCATTCACTAACCCTCATATACAGCAACAATCTCTACGGCAGTATCGAGCCATCCGGCTGAGGAAAATCGAGATCTGGCGGTCTTGCCAGGAGGACGACCTTCATCAAGGAGACAAGGAAAAAGGCCGAGAACCTCCTGGTCTTAGACGCGGGGAACCTCCTCTTTCCCAGACTTCCGGCCTCCCATTCAACCCGCCGGAGGAATCAATTAACCCTCAAGGCGGATCTGATCATTAAAGCCTTCAATCGGGGGGAATGCGATGGTGTTGCCGTTGGGGATGTTGATCTGGGCCTGGGAAAGGGCTTGTTTCTGAAGATGTCCGAGGAGGCGAATTTTCCCTTTATCAGTAGCAACCTTTTCGATAGGAAGACAAATAAGCCCATCTTCAAACCCCACGTTATGAGGGAGCTGAACGGGCTGAGGATAGGCATCTTCGCACTCATCTCCGAGGATATTTTCGATAAGGGGAGGGATCAAGGCCTCAAGGAGTTCCGCATCGAAGATCCCCACCAAGCGGTGAAGAGGATGGTGAGGAAATTACGGTACCACGCGGATCTAATCATCTTGTTGAGTCACCTGGGGCATCAAGCGGACCGACTATTAGCCCAAAAAACCAGGGGAATCGATATTATCGTGGGAGGGCACACAGCAACACCACTTTACAATCCTCCCGTGGTGGGTGAAACCCTCATTCTTCAAAGTTCGGCATATGGGAGGAACATAGGATCCGTTGATATCGATTTCTCCAAGGAGAGGGCCTCCTTTGCCAATGCCGACATGGTGAAATCCCTGCGGGAAACCCTTGCGGACCTGGGGGAAAAAATCCGCACCCTCGAGGCAGGGGAACACGGCAAGCGGAGGCAGGAAACACTTATGTCGATATTGGGGTATAAGAAAACTATGGAAGCAAAGCTCAAAGCTTATGGTGAAAAAAATCCCTTTCACAATCGGATCGTCCGCCTCGATGAGGGGATTTCATCCGACCCCGATGTTCTCGCCTTGATCGAGGGGTATAAGCGGAAATTAGCGACCCTGGACCGGAAAAGGGAGAGTAACGGATGCGGCTCCAGCCCCCAAACTTAGATAACTCCGAAGCAACCAATACATTCGCGGGAACCCCCCTTAGTATCAGTTCCTTAATACTGTTCATTTGATACCACGGAATATCCCTTTTCCCACCCCCTATTGGTTAGCCTGAATTAAGCGAACACCCTTGTTCCTTCCCATTAATGCTTCACGCTGTATTGGCCGGATTTCCCTTCGCTCATTGAAAAGAATTTTTGACCATTCTAAAGCTCGCTCCACTGCAAACAGTGCATGGGGCTCTGCTTCGTCCCATAACGTATGAGAATGTCAGCGCCCCAATCGCATGACTGCACCACCGCAGCACTGCAACACTGAATATCTTTGCGCTCCAGGGAATCCGGCCAACAGCCGGTTTCGAAATGACTTTGGAGGAACGCAGGCGGGGAATACCATCCCCCCCGTTCGACTGAGCCCTTCGGTCAGCCTTCGGCCATGAGACATGTCGACGAGCTCCCTTCGGGTCTGAGCGTTCGACTGAGCTCACGCCGAAGTCCTCAGGGTCGAAGACATGTCGAGTCGCTCACTGCCGAATGGAACTCAGGGTCGAAGACTCACGACGAAACCCCCTCGCCCTCGTCCAACACGTTACGCTCAGGGACAATGGTGTTCGCTTAGGAAAAATATAACTTGCTATAAAATCAATAGGTTGAAACAATATTCCCGATGAAACTCAGGAAACTCCCGCAAACATTTCCCTTGATGGGCTTGGGCGAATAGGGGTATAATTTCATGTAGTTAAGCTATCATCCGGTGGATTGGTGAGGTTCTCCATGGGCAAGATCGATCTCGTTCTCCTGCATCCCCCCAGCGTGTACGACTTCAGGAAGGAACCGGTCATGTACGGGCCTATCAGCGATGTCGTCCCCTCCACGCCCATATTCGAGACGTATCCCATTGGATTTACCAGCCTCTCGGAATACTTGGAGAGAAATGGTCTCCGCGCCAGGATCATCAACGTTGCCCTCAAGATGTTGAAGAGCCAAAGATTCGACGTGCCAAACATGATCCAGCGGTTACGGCCTGTTGCCTTCGGGCTTGATTTGCACTGGATGGCCCATGTCCAGGGATGCCTCGCCTTGGCCGAGGAGGTGAAGAGAATCCATCCCCATATCCCGGTTATCCTGGGAGGCCTATCGGCAAGCTACTACCACGAGGAGCTCCTGAGGGATTATCCCCAGGTCGATTTCATCGTAAGGGGAGATTCAACGGAGGCGCCGCTTCTCGAGCTGATCAGAGGTCTCAAGGAGAACACGACGATATCCCATATCCCCAACTTAACCTGGAGGGATGAACGGGGTCGAATTCATTCCAACCCCATCTCGTATGTCCCGGAAACATTGGACGACATCACCATAGACTATCGTCACATCATGCAGAAGGTCTGGCAGTATCGTGATCCCGTGGGATACGAGCCCTTCAGCAATTGGTTCACGTATCCGGTCACCGCGGTATTTACCTGCAGGGGCTGTCGTTACGATTGCAAGACCTGTGGCGGATCCGCGAACACCTTCCGCAGTATGGGAAACCGCCACAGGCCTGCTTATCGCGATCCCCTCCTGCTGGCACGGGATATCATGGACATCCGAAGCCATCTGAAGGCCCCCATCATGATCATAGGGGATATCTTTCAGCCGGGCGATGAATACGGCCTCGATCTCCTGAACGCCCTGAAGGACAAAGGGATCACGAACCAGGTGGCCTTCGAGTTCTTCAGGCCGCCCTCGCGGGAGAAACTGGAGCGAATATCCGAGGCCATTCCCAACTTTAACCTTGAAATTTCCCCCGAATCGCACGACGAAGCGGTCCGAAAAGCCTTTGGAAGGCCATACGATAACGGCGCCCTGGAAGAGATGGTGAGGGATGCTATTGAGCTGGGTTGTCGGCGACTCGATCTCTTCTTCATGACGGGATTGCCCAAGCAGACCCTCCAATCGGTGCTCGATACCGTGGACTACTGCCGGTATCTTCTGGAGC
>DAOVIU010000076.1 GCA_030673585.1 Pseudomonadota bacterium
GAAAAAATCCACACCCTAACTTCTCCAATAGCCTCAAGTTATGAAGCGAACTCCCCTCGAGAAATAGGTCTTATATTTAATCCTGCCTACCCTTTAGACACCGGGCGGAATTGAGGCGTTACGAGATGGAGACGAGGCAGACTATTGCCCCCTTCTTAGTGGAAGAAGATGTGGATGTCTCCGGAGTCGATCTTCCGCTGAATAAGAAGCTGGATCTTCTTCCGGACAAATCCCCTGCTGCCGGGGATGAGGAGAACAAATCCCACGGCGTCAGTGAAAAAACCCGGGGTCAGGAGCAAGATGCCCCCCACCAGCACCAAGGCTCCGTTGATCAGTTCCCCCGTTGGCATCCGTCCTTGGGAGAGAGCCATCCGAATATTGGCGAGAATGGCGAAACCCTGTTGGCGCATCATATAGCCGCCGAGTATCCCAGTAATGATGATGATGGAGATGGTATTGAGGGTTCCTATTCGGCTCCCGATCTCGATGAGAAGCAGGATCTCCATGAGGGGAACGACGATGAAAATGAGGATGAGGCGCATGTTGAATCAGTGTCCCTTTTGGCAAAAGGATTCCTGAGATAAACTGGCCCGTGAACCCTTTCCCAAGGTAGACCTCGAAATCACAGAAACTCACTCAGCTTATAGAGCAGAGAGATTCCTACCACCATGAAAAATACCACTATGGCGATGAAGGGCAAAAATATGGCTAGGGTCGCCCTCCCCGATCCGATGCCGTGGCTTTCCCTCAGGCCGATGATCGCGATGACCAAGGCGTAGATGGGGATTATGAAACTCCCAACGAGGGGTACTAGGGTGAAAATCTGGGTCGACCACGAATAGGCAATAACCCGGAAGGTGGCTTCAAAGCCCTTGCGATTTCCCCCGACCACTACTAAGCAGAGATGGACGATGGCACTGATAATATAGAGGCCGACCAATACGAGAAACGGGAGGGCGATGGTTATCCCCACCAAGTGCGTGGTAGACAAAGGGAACTGCTCGAGTTGAACGGTGAATACTTGCTGCCACGTGAGGCCTAGAACTCCTCCCAATACCCCTAAGATAAGGGCAAAGATCAAAGGGTTTGTCAATCCCCTGCTGGTGGGCATCCGACCATAGAACTGGGTGGGGGAGAAGAGCACCTCTCTCAGCGTGGTCAGAAAGGCCTCGAAAAAACCCAACCGCTCCATGTCCTCCCATGGACAATATTTCCCTTTTTCGGCTGATCGATACGGCGTTGGGCCCCTTTCCTCCCTGATATTCTCCCCATATTTTCTTACTTGAACCATTGCCCCGATGGAATGGAGGGCTTCGATGTACCGGTCCCTCTCATTCTCCGTCAACCCCCTTTTGACCACAATTGGAGCCCTCTGGAGCAACTGCTCTGACCTCTTCCGGGAGAGGTTGAATCGGGCCTGAATCCCCTGGATCACCCTCTCCCGTTCCTCAACCGTATCGTCAGCGGGACCGATGAAAAGGATCTCATACCCGGTTTCGTCCATTTTCTTGCTCTCTGAAAAGGGAATATCTCTTTTCTAATACAAAACGAAACCTAAATCAATACCCCTCACCAGAAGGTTCAGGCTGATGGGAGCCAGTGCTCATCGGAATGTTGCAAGTTACTATCGGATGATATACCATTAGAAATTGGACTGAATTTCCAACGGAGAGGAGAAACGGAAAATGAAAAACCGGGCTCGAATATCCCTTCTTGCTGCACCTATGCTCCTCCTATCGCTTATATCCACGGGTTGTATCGTGGGACGCTACTACGAGGGGCCAAATATCATAGCCGAAAAGGTCAAGGATATCAAGCCGGGCGTCACCACCAAGGAGGAGATCATAGAGTGGTTTGGCCCACCTCGGAACTACATGAGCCCCACGGTGTTCAACAAAATAATGCAGGACCTGGATAAAACGGGGGAGCCACTGGGGACCTTTCCATTTGCCAACATCCTTTCCTACCAGTACGACCAGGCCAACGTACGGGCACTGGTCTTGGTTCTCTTCAATTACGCCGAGGCAAAGGTGAAATCCGATCACCTGGTTATCTTCCTCGATGAAAATGAAAGGGTGAAATACTATGGCTTCTATAGGGGAACGGAAGAGTTATAGCGGGATTCTGGCCGTAACGTGCCTTTTGATCATCACGATATGCGGTTGCACCATAGGCAGGGTTTACAGGGGTTCAGAGCTCAGAGGGGACCCAAGGGAAAGGATCGTTATCGGCACCACGAAGAAAGCCGAGATCCTGAGGATTTTCGGTCCTCCCGATTGGATCCAAAAGCAGTTTGATGGCGATATCTTCGTCTATGCTTATCTCCGAAAGAACTCCAGCACGCTGACCCTGGAGGAACCCGTTTTCACCAACATTACCTTCTTCACATACAGGCGAATCCAGGAAAAGAGGGACAGCCTGGTTATCCTCTTCGGTAAGGATGGGGTGGTCAAGGATTACGGGCACTATAGGGGAACGACGGAACTGAAACCTCTGTGAGCCAACTCCTGGCTTCCACGGCCAACCGGACAAGAAAGGTTCCTTTACCCCCGATCTAAAAGGGGTTTGGACACCAACGTTCCTGGAAATCGGTTTCCAGGGTATCGGTCAATTTCTTGAGGCCCGTCCCATCGCGTTTGATGATATAGATATCCCAGCCCGCTTCCCCTTCGGACAAAAATGAAATCCATTCCCCATCCGGAGACCATTGCAGGTGGGTCGCGGGAAAGTCGATGATGGGCTCCACCCTTTTCTTCTCCACCTTAAAAAGGTAAAGGGTATTTGGCCCCGGGGGTTTCCTCCCTGCCAGCAAGACCAACTCGTTGCTCCGGGGGGACCAGCAGTACTCTTGAATTGGTTCCTTGATGAAATAGAAAGTCCGGTGACGCTTCCTCCCATCGGCTTTCACTAGATAAAGGACGGGCCTTTGCATCCCATCGGGATCTTCATCCCACCTTCGGTAAGCGATCATGATCCCATCGGGAGACCACTGGGGGTCTTCAAAGCGCCCAGGTGGGGCTATTTCGATTCTATTGCCGCCATCGATTCCGGCCTTCACCAGGCCTCCAGGAGATATGAACAGAATTGCTTCTCCATCGGGCGACCACGCGGGATTTTCGGCGGGGTATGCGACTTCCCTCAGATCCCCCCCGTTCGTACTGACCACGTAGATGTGGGACTGGGATTCAAAGAGCACGCGATCGCCATTAGGGGACCACGAATAATCCCTGACATACGTGGAGCTTTCGAAGAGGAGGACGGAATCCGTTCCGTCGGCTCTAAAGGACCACAGCCTCCCACCATCCGTAAATAACAGCCTCTGCCCATCCGGAGACCAATGGGGGGAAACTCCCGGAGCGATCCTTTCCATCTTCCCTCCCTCAGCCGGCATGACAAAAATCTCCCTTGAATCGAGGGTATAGAAGGCGATCATAGACCCATTGGGTGAGCAGCGGGGAGAGAAATAGGCTCCCGGCTGTCGAGTTATGTTCCGCTCAACTCCACTTCCAAGGTACATGAGGAAGAGATCTCCTCGGGGCATTCCCCCATCCCGGTCATATTCCCTGAAGAAGAGCATTGTTCCTCCGTCGATTCGAAACTCCGGCCTCAAGTGGAAGGTTTTGACGGTAACCCCTTCCTCGAGGCTCAAGACTGCCCTTTGGGCCACAAAGCCCGGGGCCGCAATGGTTATGATATTCCTTCCCGGAATGAGCTCTCGGACGAAAAAATACCCGCGATCGTCTGCGGTGATGGTTTCGAAGGAACCGCTTATCTCCGCGCCCGGGATGGGAATTTTCTCCATTCCCTTTACCAAGACCCTCCCTCTCAAAGACGGAGGTGCTGGAATAGCCCCTGCCTCGAATTGCTCCATTTCCAGCACCTCGAATTCGGCAACAGCCGTCCACGTGCCAAGCCCGAGTTTTCCAGAGATATGGGTCCCATCATCCGGAAGGGTATACTCCATGATGAGGTTCCCATCGAGGTAACCCTTAACTTCCCTTCCCCTGACGAGGAGGGATATGTCATACCACGTTTGTTTTCCTATTGACTGGGGAATCCCGGTTTCGGGGATGATTTCTCCACGATCCCATCGGTCCAGTCCGATCCCCGAAGGAAATCCTTCTCGGCCACTCAAGCTCCACCAAAGCCTGCTATTCCTGTCCAGGTAACGAAAGAAAAGCAAGAGTCCCCCGGTCGCATCCATAATTCGAGCCCTAACCTTCAACCGGTAATCAGCCCATTCGTCTCGGCCGAAGAGTAGTATTGTCGGGGCGGCCGCCCCGTCGCCCTGTAGGAACACCCTTTCGTCCAATCGCTCCCAATCACCCGATACTGGCTCCATCACCGTGGTGAAGGAGGGAAGCTTCACCCTCCATTCGCTCTCCTCCCCGGTAGCAAGTCCTCCCCCCATGGCAGTGGAGAGTGTTGCCATTACGAGAACGCTCAACCAAACCCTATCTCGGATCGACTTCATGTGCGATATGAGACTTGAGAGTAACTTATTTTTGGTAATCCTTACCATAATGGGGCGTACGAAAGATGTCAAGCTAAGGCATTACCATTTTCAACGTCGCTTGAGTGCGAGAGGCTTTTGGGGAGATTTAACTTGCAAAACCATAGTGTTTGTCATATCATCGCCTCTTTCTTATTGCGATTATAGGGAGTTCTCCGGTTCTATGTTTCATTATGACTCCGCCGTTTCCTTCTGCCATTGCTCTCCCGAGAAGCAAATGCATAACCATTGGAGCCCATAGTGAGAAGCCGTCTCGCCGGCTATTTGATGGGTACCTTTTTCTTCTGGTTCTCCTTGTACATATACGTTCCCATACTCCCCCCATACCTAAGGGAATTGGGGTGTTCCCTCTCGATGATTGGCATAGTTCTCGGGTCCTATGGAGCCATTCAGTTTTTCCTTCGGATCCCGCTCGGGTTTTGGGCAGACCGAAAGAGGATCCTCAAGCCCTTTGTGCTGATTGGGGTAAGTTTTTCGGGATTGAGTTGCCTGGTCTTCGCACTCTTTCCCTCAGCGTGGTCTTTTCTCGGAGCAAGAACGCTTTCCGGGGTAGCTGCCTCGTTCTGGGTAGTGTGCACAGTTCTTTTCGCTTCTTACTTCCCTGAGGAGAGGAGCGGCAAGGCCATGGGCCAGTTGGTCTTCTGCATGTCATGGGCCCAGTTGACTTGTACCCTTCTCGGCGGATGGCTTGCAGAGCATTACGGTTACGGAGCTCCGTTCTGGGCGGGAGTCATTGCCGCTTTGGTCAGCTTGCTGAGCTTCATTTGGGTGAGAGAAAAACAGGCCGAGGGGAGACCCTCCGGACTAACCTTAACGGAGGGATTCCAGGTATTTGCTTCCCCCGGCTTGGTCATGATCTCTCTCATAACGGCGGTCCTCATGTTCAATTCCTTTACCACGGTGCACGGATTTGTGCCACTCCTCGCGGTTCAACTAGGTGCGAACAAAACCCAGCTTGGAATCCTAGTTGCTTTAACCCTTGCCGGGCATTCCGTGGGATCCCTTTTCGCAGGGACGAAACTCTTGAACTGGCTCCCGGCGCGCTCTGCTGTGATGACCGCCTTCTTGTTTATGTCGCTCGCCTCTTTGAGCCTTCCCCTCGTTCCCAATGTATACGTCCTCTACGTGAACCAAGTGGTCAGCGGGCTGGGGAGGGGTTTGGGATACTCCGTCCTGATGGGCCTCGTTTTTCAAACGGTCTCGACGGGGGAAAGGGCCACAGCCATGGGAGTATTCCAGTCGCTCTATTCTCTGGGAATGTTCTCCGGTCCTCTGCTCGGGGGTTGGGTGGGAACCATCTGGGGAATTTCAGAGATTTTTATCATCAGTGGCGTTATCACTCTCTTGGTAATCCCCGTGCTCAGGGTCGTGAAGATCGACCACCATGAAACATGCCCGCCAGTTTGATTTCTCTTTTTTTCTTCACCGGATATCTTTTCCATGTCTTGGAGGCCGCAAATCGACCTGGCAAGAAAGGGGCTAACCATTTTATATGGGTCTTTTGACGAGTTTGAGCCTGTCCCTCTCATCGAACTCATAACAGTATGGGAAGTCCTTATCCGATACCGCCATCGTGTCGGTCCACGCCTTTATCTCATAAAGCGCCTCAATGCCCCTTGGACCATTCAACCCCTCCACCTTCGAATCGATATCCGAAAGATATCCCCCCCTACCCAATCTTTTGACCAATGTTTGCTCAAAGGCCTCGTGAGGGACCTCATAGCGCTCCTCTCCGTCTCCGATGCTTCCAGAGATCTCCCGAGAAACCTCCATTACCTCCACCGCGGTGTTTCGTAGATCGACACCAAAGGGAGAAAACCCAAAGAAGTAGAATTCCGTGAGAAAGGCCTCTCGGCGGGCC
>DAOVIU010000182.1 GCA_030673585.1 Pseudomonadota bacterium
ACGAGGGGAAATTCCTGGGTGGGGAAGAGGTGAAGGGGGTTCCGAAGCTCTTTATCGGTGCGGCTGCTAATCCCTTTGCGGATCCTTTCGAGATTCGCGTGCCCAGGTTGGCGAAGAAGGTGAATGCTGGGGTTCAGTTCATTCAGACCCAGTGTATTTATAACCTGGAGCGGTTCGAGAAATGGATGGAGATGGTGAGGGACCGGGGACTCCACGAAAAGGTGCATATCCTTGCAGGAGTTACCCCCTTTAAATCCGTCGGGATGGCTAAATACATGAAAAATATGGTTCCCGGGATGGATGTTCCCGATGAGCTCATCGAGAGGTTGAAGGGAGTGGACAAGGAGAACCAGGCCGAGGAGGGCATCAAGATCTGCGTGGAGTCCATCCAAAGGGTGAGGGCTATTGAGGGCGTCCATGGGGTTCACGTTATGGCCATCGAGTGGGAGCAGAAGGTTCCGGAAATCGTTGAGCAGGCGGGTCTTCACCCGAGGCCGTCGGCGTAGAAACCGTGCCCGTTTCCCGTGAGCCGTGGCCGTAAACAAGTCAACCAAGGAAGGGAGGGAGTGGATATGCCTAAAATCTTAATCGTTGACGATGATCCCGATTTGGTCGAGGCTGTGACCATGATATTGGAGAGCAAGGACTATGATGTCATCGCAGCTTACGGGGGAATCGAGGGGCTTGAGAAGGCAAAGGCGGAGGATCCGGACCTCATTGTCCTCGACGTCATGATGCCTGATAAGGACGGCTATGCGGTTTGTAAGGAGTTGAAGGCAGATCCCAAGTATAGCAACATCCCGATTCTCCTCCTCACCGCCGTTGTCTCCAAAATTTCGACGACCCGTTATACCCAGCAGATGGGCCTGGAAACAGAGGCGGACGACTACATCGATAAGCCCGTCGAGCCAGCCGAGTTGGTTAGGCGGATTGAGGTCCTTTTGGGAAAAGCATAGAGAGCTCGATCCTCTCCTGATTCCACGAGGGAGAAATGGTTAGTGGTGCCCGAATTTTGGTGGTCGACGACGAACAGATCATGCGGGACGGATGCACTCGAATCCTCTCCAAAGAGGACTGGGAGGTGGTGACGGCGGAAAACGGCGAGGCTGGTTTGGAGGCCATCAAAAGGGGCAGTGGCTTCGATGTGGTCCTTTTGGACCTGATGATGCCCGGCATCAGTGGGATGGAGGTACTGGAAGCCGCCCATCAAGTCGACCCCAATCTCCTGGTTATCGTAATTACGGGTTATGCCACGGTGGAATCAGCGGTTGAGGCCATGAAGAAGGGCGCCTATGATTTCATCCCCAAGCCCTTTACGCCGGACGAGCTTCGAATCATCGTTAGGAGGGCCTTGGAGAGAAGGTCCCTGCAGAGGGAGATGGAAGTCCTCAAGTCGGAGAGGGAGAAGAGCCTGCGGGATATCGCCACGGAAAAGAGCAGGATTGCGACTATCATCAACTGCATGGGGGATGGGGTTTTGGTCTGTGACCGGGACAGCTGCGTGGTTTTGACCAATCCGGCGGCCGGTCGGATGTTGGGAGTTCAGGAGTCATCCCTCATCGGTAATCCACTGTTCGAATGCGGTGTTGATGGGGCACTAACGGAGACTATTATGGGGAGCCTGGGATCCGCCGACTCCGTTTTCCCCACGATTTCCCAGGAAATATGCCCCAAAGGCGGCTCCACACCCACCTTCTTGAGGGCCCACACCGCCCCGGTCAAGAACGATTTGGGAGAGACCTTAGGGGCCGTGACCGTATTGCAGGATATCACGAGCTTGAAGGAGTTGGACAGGATGAAGTCGGATTTCGTGGCCATGGTATCGCATGAACTGAGATCGCCGGTGGCCTCAATCCACCAGCAGCTTTCGGTCATGCTGGAGGGCATTTCAGGGGATCTAACGGAGAGACAGCTGAGGATGCTGAAGAGGGCTAAGGAGCGGGCGAATGGCCTTCTGGACCTCATCAACGACCTGTTGGATCTATCCAAGATCGAAGCTGGAATGGTTGTTCAGTACAAGGAACCGCTGCAATTGGAGGAACTTCTGGGAAAGGTCCATGAGGCCATGCTTCCCGAGGCCGATGCAAAGCGTTTAAAGCTCCAGCTCCACGTGAAACCTCCCCTTCAATCGGTGCAAGGGGACAGAAACAACCTGGAAGGCGTATTCACCAATTTGGTCAGCAACGCCATCAAATACACCCCAGAGGGAGGAGAAATCAGCATCCGCGTCACAGGTGAGGGGGAGAACGTAAAGGTGGATGTCTCCGATTCGGGTATCGGCATATCCAAGGAGGACCTTTCGAGGATCTTCGAACGGTTCTACCGGGTCAAATCGGAGAAGACGAGGCAGATCGTCGGGACGGGCCTCGGCCTGAGCATCGTTAAACATATCGTCGAAGCCCACCTGGGCAAGATATCCGTTGAAAGCGAAGAGGGGGGCGGGTCTACCTTCACCGTAGTGTTGCCCGCGGTATCCGTACCGAGCCGATAGGAGGAATAGAAAAGCATGAGAGTGGAACTGACCGAGGACAGGAGTAAATTATCCGAGAGACTTCAGAGGATCACCGGGGAGAACGTGATGCTCTGCTACCAATGTAAGAAATGCACCCTGGGCTGCCCATCGGCTTACGCCATGAAGTTGAAACCCCATGAGTTGATGAGGGCCCTTCAACTTGGCTTGGAGGATCAGGTCCTCTGGTCAGGCACCATGTGGATCTGCCTGTCATGTGAGACTTGTAATACCCGATGCCCGCAGGACATCAATATCTTGAAGCTCATCGACGGGCTTCGTGCACACTACTTCGACAGGGATTACTATAATCCCATACGGGAACTCCCCATGATGCACCGCCTCTTCCTGAAGCTGGTCCGGCGCTTTGGGAGGATCTATGAATTGGGGCTGGTGCTCATCCTCAACCTGAAGATGGTCAATCCCTTCAAGGACACCGACATGGCTATGCCCATGTTCTCCAGGGGGAAGTTGAAGCTCTTTCCCCACAGAAGCGAGGGGGCAAAGGAATTACGGGAGGTGATGTCCAGGCTCGAAGCGATGGAGGAGGAGATGTGATGCGGTATGCGTATTTTCCCGGCTGTTCCCTGGGGGCCTCGGCTTCAGATTACGATCTCTCCCTGAAGGCGGTATGTCGAGCCCTCGATATCGAGCTGGTCGAGGTGAGGGATTGGGTTTGTTGCGGTGCTTCATCGGCCCATGCCACCTCTCACCTCCTTTCCATTGCCATGCCGGTGCTCAGCCTATCCCATGCCGAAGCGGATGGCTTTGAGCGATTGATAGCCCCCTGCCTTGCCTGCCAATCGCGGTTTAAGGTCGCCAACAAGGAGATGCAAGAAGACCCCAAGGTGAGGGAGAAGATTCATCGGGTCTTCGACTATCAATATCGGGCAACGGTAAAGGTTTACCATCCGCTTGAAGTGATGCTGGAAGAGGGGATGATGGAGGTGATCCGATCCAGGGTAAGGAGAAGACTCTCCGGCTTGAAGGTAGCGTGCTACTATGGGTGTGTTCTCACCCGACCTCCCAAGGTTGCCCAATTCGACATCTGCGAAGATCCTCAAAGCATGGATAGCATCATCAGGGCCCTGGGCGCTGAAACCCTCGATTGGTCCTATAAGACGGAGTGCTGCGGGGTCAGCATGACCCTGACCCGATCCGATATTGTCCTCAAACTCAGCAATGACATACTCCGGGAGGCAAAGGAGGTTGGGGCGAATGCTATCGCGGTGTGCTGTCCTCTATGCCAGGCGAACCTTGATGCTCGGCAGATTCAGATCGAGGAAAAGTATGGGGTTCATTACGGAATTCCAATAATCTACTTCACCCAACTGATGGGACTAGCCTTCGGAGCTTTTACAAAGGAACTGGGATTGGAGAAGCTCGTCACAAGCCCTCGCGACGCCCTGGAGGTATGTGGGTTGATGTGAGGTTGATAGGTCCTTACCCCGTTGAGCGAGTAGCCAGGGCGATAACGAATATCCCGATCATCAACAATCCCAGAATGAATTTCATTAAGGTCCCGCCCAGAAATCCCAACAGGCTTCCCCAGCCAATCCTCAGAGACTCTTTTAGGCCTTGTCCTAACAATATCTCCGGGACAATCGCCCCCAAAAAGACGCCCACGATAAGGCCAACGATATTTAGGATAATGAGGCCGAGGATTCCCCCGATGATGGCGCCCCAAATCCCGTACTTCGATGCCCCGAATCGCTTTGCCCCGTATGCCCCTGCCACATAATCAAGTACCTGCGCCCCGATGGAGATTCCCGCCAGGGCGGCGAGTACCCAAAGGGTTACCTCCTCAAATCCGGTGAATATGCCGTAAACCAGGACCCCCGCAAAAATGAGGATGGTGCCGGGCAACGTGGGCAAAATAGTTCCCGCCAACCCGATGAGGAACAGGCCTATCACGACGATCCATAGGATGATGTCCCCGATCATCACCCTGCTATTCTAGCAAGGATCGGAGAAAAGGCCACCTTTTTACGAAGACCCGGCAACATATGGCTACAGCTGCCGAATAGGAGGTTGCGATCCACATCCCAAATTGGTATAGAGGGGTAGTTCCCATAGGAG
>DAOVIU010000070.1 GCA_030673585.1 Pseudomonadota bacterium
ATCTCTTCGATGTTCATCCCTTACCTCCGGTTTCATAAGTGAAGGGAAAAGTATAACATCGCCCTGCCATCGGTGATCAGATTCGGACAACGCTATTTTAACATAATTTCATGGACTATCATAACAAATACGTAACAAAATTCCTTATGGCCTCGCCCTTATGAACCGTATGGCTGGACCAACATGAAGTCCAATTTCCCTTTGGCCTTTGAATATCTCCCCGTCGATTTGCATGTCGGCCGGTTTCTCCAACTTGATCAAGGATCGGGTTGCCATACGGTTGAAGAGCTTCTCGTCCCTCAACTCCATGCCGAGAAGCACCTTGAGCGCGCTCAACCCCATCCTTTTTGGACCCATGTCCAGGCAAAGGATTTGAAATAGACCCTCCTTCTCCCCGGCTCGGCGGGTTGGCTTAAATCCCAATCCAACCCCCTTCACCGTTGAACCCAAAATAGCCGTATACCTCTCGCTCGGGATCTTCTCCCCATCAAGCCAGACATCAGCCTCAAATGCTTGGAAGAAATTCGCCCTCGCACTCTTCTTTTTCAAGGTCGAGGATAGGATGTTAACCAGAACCCTGATGGTTTTCCACCTCCCCCTTCCCTCACCCCGATAGTAGGCATCCAGCAAATTCACGGGAAAACCCAGCCCGAAGATGAAGCCATATCGATTCCTCACCCTGAGGGTATTCGCCCGAACGAGCTCAAGGGGAGCCCACCCCTTACTGATGCTTACGATCTGCTGGAGAATCCCCTCCGAAGAGCCCTTTATCCCAAGGGAGCCGGCGATGGTATTCATGGTACCGCCCCGGAGGAACCCAATCGGCGGAAGATCCGCCTCACGATAGACCGGAATAAAGGCGCTGAGGGTATGGTGCAGGGTACCATCCCCGCCATCTATGACCAAGATATCGATTCTCGAGCGGCGAAATTCCCGCGCGATATCCGCAAGCTCCCCGAGGGTTCGCGCCTCGAGGAATATCCCCTCATTATCGAGAATCCCCCTGAGCCTTTCTATCCGAGTTGGATCCGCGGTGTTTTTTCCCGCCCTTGGATTGGTGACGACACCGATCATTGCCGCTTCTAGGAAACCGTCCTGCTTTTTCCTAATGATAGCGCATGGAGTCCGAAAAACAACTCCTTTCACCGCGCGAAGGGACATTTCGTCATTTCAAGGTCGAGTTCAATGAGGTGGGGGATTTGTTGCCAGGAATGATCTCTTTCAAGGGGATGGGAATGAGCCTAAGAACGAATCTGTGCCTATTCCCTCGAGAGATCGAGGGTATCGACGAAGAGCTTCACAATTTCGGAATCGAATTGGGAACTAGCCCCCCGCGTAATGACATCAACAGACCGATCGAGGGACAGGCTTTGATGGAATGAACTTTCGGACCGAAGACAGTCAAATGTCTCGGCTACGAAGAGGACCCTCGCCTGCAGGGGAATCTTCTCCCCCGCCAATCCATCGGGATACCCTTTCCCGTCGAACCGCTCATGGTGATGGCGGATGAGGGATCTCGTATCCCTCAATAGGTCCACGCTCTCGACGATCCGTTCCCCCATCGCCGGGTGTTGCTGTATTTGGTAGAATTCCTGATCCGTTAGCTTTCCAGGCTTCCCCAAGATATGTTCGCTAATCATGATCTTTCCCACATCATGGAGCAGGCCCGCCAATTCGATCAACCGTATTTCCTGTGGGGAGAAGCCCATGGACCTCGCTACGGTTGAAACGTAATCGGCTACCCTTCTTGAATGGCCGGAGACAATCCCATCCCTTGCGTCGAGGGCATTGGTCAGGGCCTGAAGGGTGTCCATATATCCTCTATAGAGCTCTTTATAGCTTTCCAGCACCTCCTCCCTGGAAGGCCTATCCTCCAAGGGACCAAAACTCCTGAGATCCTCCCGGCGGATGCGGTGATGTCCCCCGGGTGTCTTATAGGATTGTATTCTCCCCCCGTAGATGTAGTTCTTAATAGTCTGAACGGTCACCCCTAAGATCTCAGCCGCTTCTCTGGCGCTGACCATGTCAGCCTGTCGTGGAGCGGATTCTTTCATCCGACACCTCCTTTGCTGGGGCTTCCTTTAACGGCAAAAAGGGATATTACCTCCGGGATTCCAGGAAGTCATCGATGATAGTGACTCCCAGGAGATAAATCAGCAATTTATGTGCCAACCACCCTATTTTCCATGGCCGCTGGTTTTGACCCTGTCGAAATAGTACTGGAGCGATCGCGCCACCTCCTCGGATTCTATCAAAACCGCTACCTCATGATTGCTGGTCAATGCGTGGTATGTCCAATTGGTACTTCCGAGGAGAGTAATCCTTCCATCGACGATGATCAGCTTCGCATGGGTTGTTACAAATAGGGGATCGTAAATGACCTCCACTCCTTCTTTCGATAACATTTGGCCCGTTAGCCTATTGCGCTCAGTGGTCCTATCCCCTCGATCGCTCGTCTCCAATATTACCTCCACGTCTATCCCCCTTTTCCGGGCAGATATCAATTCACCGATAAGGATATTACTGGGGCTTTTGGGGTGTTTGGCATAGAAGCTCGCCTCGAACATCATCACTTGAATGGATTTCTTGGCACTTCTCAGTAGCTCGCGGGTGACCTGGAAATATTCCCTGTCGAGGACAAGCTTTACATCTTTGGCGGGTAAGGCATACGTTATCGGATGGCCCAGAAGGATAGTGAAAACGAGAAGGTAAAAACCGATCATCCTGACCATCTTTATCCCCCCCTTGCTTGGATCTTTTGCCTGTTTGCCCTTGGGAGATGGTCCGAGAGCGATAATAACAGAGGTGATTCCTCGACCCGAACCCATTATAGAGAATTTCCCCTTTTTGCACAAACGGAAATATACAGAGATCACTGAAAAACTATAAAAGGGAGCTCTGAGCGCGAATTAAACGTCTCGGAATTTCTACAATGTATTGAAATCATAGCTTTTTTTGTCACGATCGATTTGTGCTATCCACATGAAATGATGGAATGTTGGAATATTGGAGTTGTGCGTATCAAAAGCGGAAAGAACAGATTTATTTTTTTCTTCCTGTCAACCCATCATTCCAGTATTCCATTATTCCAATATTCTAGCTGGAGTGAAGCGAACTTTAGAATGGTCGAAAAAATATTCTGAGCAGTGAGGATCGACCTTTACGGGGGTTTTCACCCCTCCCATATAAATGGGGGTTTCTCAATGGGTTCAATATACCCTCTGTGTGGTACGGGTATGTTTGCTTCCGATTCAGGTAATGAAGTGGAGCTTCTCCACCCTCCCCTTCTTCTCGTCGACGGTGCAAAGGATGATCATTCCCACCACGAAAAAGAGGATGAGGGACAGGATACCCTTGCGAAGGCTGCCCGTAATGGAGAGGATCAAGCCATAAACCAGCGGCCCAAAAATGGATGCAAATTTTCCGGCCACCGCGTAGAATCCGAAAAACTCGGCGCTGTTTGCCTCGGGGGTGAAAAGACCCTGCAGCGATCGCGATGTCGCTTGGCTCCCCCCCAGCACCAGTCCCGCCATGATGCCCAGTATCCAATACTCCCTTTTAGGGCTCCAGAACAGGCCCAGGACGTATGCCCACACGACGACCAGGATCCAAACCACAAGGGCAATGAGGATCGTCCTCTTGTTCCCGAGCACGTCGGCCAACACGCCGAACACCAAAGATCCCACGAAAGCAGTCCCTTGAACCAGTAAGAAGTAAACAATCAACTCCTCCGTTCCCATTCCCAGGACCTCGGCCCCAAAGATGGATGCCAGGATAATAATTGTCTGGATGCCATCATTGTAGATGAGAAAGGCCACTAGGAACTTGCTCAATTCCCGATATCTGCCGACCGTTTTGAGCGTATGGACGACCCGGGAAAACCCGATTCTCAGGTAGTTTTCCCCGTGGGGGAGACTGCGCTGCCGTCCCCTCTCCTGAACCCGCAGGAAAATGGGAAGGGAAAAAATTCCCCACCATACGGCAACGGAAAGGAAACAATGGTGAACAGTGAAGTAATTCCTCTGGAATCCCAGAAAATGGGGGTACTTCAGCATGATCAAGTTGATGACCAGGAGTATTCCTCCCCCGATATAACCCAGGGCCCAACCAAGGCCTGATATACGACCAATGGTTTCATCCGTCGAAATTTCCGGCAGGAAACCATTGTAGAAAACATTACTCCCCGAAAACCCGATGTAGGCCGGGATGAAGAAAAGGGCACCAAGCCAGTAATCTCCTTCTCCAATGAAATATAAGAGCCCCGTAAAGAGAATTCCTCCGGAGCAGAAAAAGGCCAGGAACTGCTTTTTTTTCCCCGAAAAATCGGCAATAGCCCCCAAGAAGGGGGCCGAAATGGCAACGCAAGCCATGGCTACTGAAACCGTGAAGGTAAAAAAGGCAGCGCCGGGAAGGCGAATCCCCAAAACCCTAATTCCAGCCTTCCCAAAGGCAACGACTTCCGCAAAATACCTGTTGAAGATGACCGCCAGGATGGTAGTTGCAAAGGCGGAGTTGGCGAAATCGTACATGGACCAGCTTAAGATCTCCCCCTTCCGTATGACCTTATCCACGGGGAAACCTCCCATGGCAAGCTAGAGCCATTACCGTATTCCCCGCTCCGCCCATCAAGGTTGCCTCACGGATGCATGACTAGTGGGATCGAATCCTTCCCCCTCTGGACGAGCAGTGTGATCCGTTCTCCCTCCCCGATATCTTGGACGATGGATCTAAAACTCCCGAGGCTCTGAATCCTCTGGCCATTAACCTCGATGATCACATCCCCCGTCTTGAGGTCCGCCCTCTCCGCTGGGCTTCCGGGCTTTACATCGGAAACCAAGACCCCTTGGGGACTCTTTAACCCGAAATGTTTGCTCAAGAGAGGCGTCATCTCCTGCACGGTTATCCCTTGTCCCATTATGAAGCGGTTCTCCCGGGTTGACTCCTCCAATTCGACACCTACGGCTTTTATGACTCCACTTGATACGAAAATGGGCGCTCCGGCCCTAAGGGCAATGGCAATGGCATCGCTTGGCCGGGAGTCAATTTGTATCTCCGATCCATCCAACGTAAGGTAGAGGATGGCATAGATGATACTCCCCTCCACCTTGTTGATGAGGACCCGAGCCAACTCGACCTTGACGCTGTTGAAAATATTGTTGATAAGGTCGTGGGTCATTGGCCGAATTGTCTTGATATCATTTATTTTTAGGCCAATGGCCCTGGCCTCGGAGAATCCGATCAGGATGGGCAGCGCCTTTTCACCCTTCAAATCGACGAGGACGACCACTGAGCTCTCCCCCATGGGGTTCAAGTCCACCCCCTTTACCGTTACCTCCAAATTCTCCTCCCCCTCCGACGCCAATGGAGCCACCGGACTGATAAAGGGATTCGAACAGAAGATAATGCATAGATAGATGATCCATCTTTTCATTGCCCCAATTGCCCTCCTATTTCCCCAAAACAAAAGCCATCGCCCTCGAGCGCGATGGCTTTTCAGGGTGTTGGGTCCGATCATTTGATCCCACTTCGAGGATGGTCCATTAATCAGTTACGGATACCACGGCATAACCAGCCCCCTCTATCTCTTTCCTGATAGGCGACGGATTGGTCGTGGCCAATCGAAAGACAACGACCCTCTTCCCCTTTGTGGCGGCTGGAATTGTCATAACACTGATGATGTTGATGGTGTGTTTCTTGATTAACTGGGCGACCTTAGCCAGGGCACCGGGCTTGTCATCCATCTCCACCTCCATCCTCGAGCTGGGCTCCCCTAAACCAGTGGCCTCCACAAAGGTTTCCAAGATGTCCGTTTCCGTTATGATACCCAATAACTCCCCTTTCTCATTCACCACGGGAAGGGCGCCAATTTTATGCTCGAAAAGGAGCTTTGCCGCCGATTCGATGGTGGCCGTAGGCGA
Source organism: Pseudomonadota bacterium (assembly GCA_030673585.1). The sequence goes on from DAOVIU010000070.1 coordinate 5,919, forward strand.
AATGGTGATGACGTCCTTTACCATGAGGTCTTCGACGGCGATCTTATTGAGGAGGTATTTGATCTCATAAATAGAGAGCGATGTGGCAGGGGAGGGGGAAGCCTGACGCAGGTTTCTGTCTGTAACGATACCGACAAGTTTTCTCCCCTCCACGACGGGAAGGTGTCGGACACCACCTTGCCTGAGGAGGTTTAACGCCGTTTGAAAGGAATCATCCCGTTTAATGGTTATGGGGGACTTGCTCATTCGATTTTCAACGAGGAGCATTTAGTTATACCTCCCTTCTCGGTAATGTTCTTGAGGCCCAGGGAAGAAAACCCCGGGTGAACATCGACCAATGGAAATGGAGAAAATGTATGCCAAATCATCTGGCATACGGGACCTGTTGTCAAGGGAAAAATCAAGAGTCCCATTGTGTTTTGGGAGAGATCCCCTCGACCTGAGGGCACCCTTTTGGACCTATTTCAATTCCCTGGGATGTGGGGCTGAAGGGAAAGGGACGGATATTATCGATCATAGAGTTCTGGATA
>DAOVIU010000143.1 GCA_030673585.1 Pseudomonadota bacterium
CAATGTCTCAGTGGATGATGAGAAGGTGATCGCACCCCTCCACGTGTCCCCTCATTTCATTGGGGAAGGAAGGTCCATTTTCCGGAATCCTCAAGCCATTCATCCGCAGCTCATGGGCATTGCCATTGTAGGCCAGAGAAAGGAGAAAAAGAGGTCCGTTGAAATCGGGGATACGGTGGCCAAATATTCATGGAATTCCCCCCGGGGGATCAAGGTCCGATACCGCGTTAGACCGCTCAGTTTTTTCCAGGTCAATGCTGAGCAGAATCACCGCCTCATTCACACCGTCTTGGAACTGGCCGAGATGCGGGGAGACGAAAGGGTCTTGGACCTCTTTTGCGGTGTGGGAAACCTCACCTTCCCCCTTTCCCTTACGGCCCACTATACCGTCGGGATTGACGAAAATCCTTGGGCAATAAAGGATGCCCGCTCCATTCAAAAACTGAACCCCATCAGGGAGTTGGATTTTTTGTGCACGAGCGTGCAGAGGGCATTGGAAACGAGGCCCAAAAAGATTCTCCGGCCCGACATTATCGTCATCGATCCTCCCAGAGCCGGCTGCGGGCAAATCATCAAGGGGATCATGGAACTCGGGGCTTCAAAGATAATCTACATCTCATGCGACCCCGGAACTCTTGCCAGAGATCTGAACCTTTTCCAATTGGGGGGCTATATCCCGGTAAAAACCCAGCTCATCGACATGTTCCCCCAAACCTACCACATCGAGAGCGTGACTCAACTACGCAGGATGTCCCAAGGGGAGTAGGTACGTGATCAAGGAGGCGTGTCAATCGAAAAGCAAGAGGGCCATACGCAAGGGGGATCTCGTTTTCGATGTCTCCGGGTTTGGGAGGGGGCGGCAATCCGGAAGTTCATTAACTCCGAGCCGTGTGCTGTTGGAAGACTGGAAGGGGGATCGGATTAGGTGGAAGGAATACGTGGAGCGGTATTTTCAGCAGTTATACAACGACCAGGGGGCAAGGAGTCTTCTGCAAGAGATCATTTCCCTCTCCATGGAGAGGGACGTCTGGCTTGTTGGCCTCGAAAAAGACTATCCCTGCCATCGCTTCCTGTTAAAGCAGATCGTTGAAAAGGTCCTCTATGAGAGAAAGACCATTGCCTCCGTGGAGGACTATTCGGAGCAGTACAGGACGTTTAAGAATATGACGAGGTCTCAGATCATCAAGGTAAAAAAGTCCGGCTCTCCACCGCCAATTCCCATCCCATGTTTGCCGGCGTAATCCCCTCCTTCCATATCAAACCATCCTTGTCACGCCCACGATGTCCAGCCGCAAAAAGGGGAAGAGGGGCCCCCAGGTGTTATCCCTCCACGATGAGCTGCAAGACGGTATTTCCGATTCGAATCTTATCCCCGTGATTTAGGACGTAAACATCGACGAATTCGCCATTGACGAAGGTTCCATTGGTGCTCTTGAGATCCTCCAGAACAAATCTTCCATCTCGCCTTTCGATAATGGCATGCTCGCGGGATACCGAAGAGTCGTCGATTAAGATATCGCTTCGCCCCAGCCTGCCGATTAGCATCCTTTCCCGGCCCAAATGGTACTGCTTTCCTAAACGATCTCCAAAGATGACAATGAGCTTGCCAGTGGGTCCCTTTTTCAGGGAGTCCTTCGATTTTTGCCCCGACTTGAAAACGGAAATGGGCCTTGTTGGCCTGCCATGCTGTTTCATGGGGAACTCCTTTTGGACCTTTGGGGTTTGTGAACGGTTCTGCACATTCCATACCAATTTTACCGCTGTAAATCTCTTACCAACCGCTGATTTTCAACAAGGGAGACATATCAAGGCAAGAAAATACGAAACCCCTCCCCTTTGCTATGTAAATATTTCAAACCGCCTCGCCGAAAGATACGCTTGCCCCCTTTTACGGCGACAATGGTAATCGAATCATTCACGCCTATGGAAGAGGGCCCGAATTTTCGCGACAACCCCCCAAAAAAATCTTCACAAAAAGGTTGCATTTGTATCCGGACTTTTGATATGACAATATCTCAACAACGGTGGAAGAGGAGGGGAATGCTATGTCCGGGAGAAAAGGGCGGGGAAAATCGGGGACTCCTCAACGAGAAAGCAGAAAGTTTCCGCGTCTTTCTATCGAGGTCCCTATCTTATATGCCTATATCGAGAATATGAAGACCTATGGAGGAGAAACAAACAATATCAGTGAAGGTGGCCTCTTGGTATATTTTAAGGAGGCACTATTGGAGGGAATGAGATTGGAGATCGAGATATTCCCTCCGGACCTCTTTGGGTTGAAACCCATAAAGGCGGTAACCCAGATTGTTTGGGCCCCGGCCCACCGCGGGGAAGGATGGGATGAGTATCTCCAACATGGGTTGGAATTCGTCGAAATGGATAACGGGAATTCCCTCAGATTGAAACGGCTTCTCGAATATATCGAGGGATAATGACACGGGTTTTCGGCATCTACCGTCCCTTGGATCTTACGCTCTCTCCCGTTCCACTCCTTCTTTGAACTATGGAGGAAAAGGGATGTCGTCGAAAAGGAAGACCACGAGGGACATCGATTCAGGGTATTGGGATGAATTCGCTCGATTAAACCCCGAAACGGTTTGTATCAGAACGCTGGCCGATTATCGGGTTGAGCAAAGGGGCTACACCCTGCCCTTTCTCAATGGGGATTACTTAGCCCTTCCTTACCATAAGCAGATAAAGAGGCTCGCTGAGGATGGGACCCCAACAGACGAAGATCTGACGAGAGAATTCATCCTTATGCTCCTCTTCTATCTCCTACATTGCAAAAATATCCCCTTGGCCCGTAAATGGATAGGTGAAAAGGATTTGCCCGGTGGGGAAGCATTTTTCCGGGGTCCTCACGCCCTCAGCGTCGATCTCATCGAGAAGAAATATGGGGAAAACCCCGAGGGCTTTATTGAGGCCGGAAAGCTCCTCGGTGGCACTCCCGTTCGTTTCGGCGACAAATCCGTCGCCCTGGACGTCTTTCCCCGGATTCCCATCATCTACATTCTCTGGGCGGGGGATGAAGAATTCCCCCCGAGGGCGGGAGTTCTCTTCGATGCCTCCATCCAATCCCACTTCACCCTTGATATGATCTGGATCATGGTGAATGAGGTGAGCCGGCGTTTGGTGGAGGCTGTGGGATAAGCCGCGTCCTAAGTCTCTTGCATCTTCTTCCCGGACGTGGTGGGAAGGGGATCAATCCGGAACTCAGAAATTTTCCAGCCGTCTCTCGCCTTTACTAAGGTATAACGCTCCTTGGCATTTCCCCGTTCATACAAGGACCTGTAGCCAAGGGTACAATTTCTCGCCCTGTTTATCGAACGATAACTCCATCTCATGAGGTCCCGACTTTTCACCGGTCCCAATTTCCGTCGAATCTCCTCCATCCTCCTGATATATCCCTCGAGGGAGATCTTCCTCTGGAGATCCGATGCCATGTATTTTCGGAAGGCGGCGCTATAATTACGATGATCGACCTCGGAAAAATACGAGTTCAAACAAGAGATGGCCTCATCCTTCCTGGATGTAGTTTTCAGAAAGAAATAGCCACCTATTAAGGGGATGAGCAGAATCAAGCCTAACATCACGCCCAGCCACCGAAGGGGATGGAGATGCCGAGGCTCCCTATGGGAAACCGGGCCTTGATCGGTCCATGTCCTTGGGGTTGTCCCTTCGTCCGCCGCTTGGGGCTCGATTAAATCCCCCTCCGAGAGATAGATCACCTTCGAGTCATCATCTTCCCTAATTCGAGCCAGGTCAATGCTGCCCCCGCAGTTGGGGCAGGGGAACAGGAGTACCTCCGTCTCCGCTTTCGGGATCCGAATCCTCTTATGACAATAGGGACAACGTAGAGCCATGGGCTACTCACCAAAGGTCCTGCAGTAGTAAATCGATAGCAAATTCAAGGCCAGCCTAGTATCGAGAAAAAACTGGCTGACGGGCTAGGATTCGAACCTAGATCTCAGGATCCAAAGTCCCACGTCCTGCCATTGGACGACCCGTCAGACCCAGTGCTAACCATCGAACCATTTCATTTTTAGCATGCTTTCTTCCCCCTGTCAACAGAGTGCGGTGATAGCCAGTTCGCCCCATGAAAAACCAAAGCGAACACCTGTTCATCTTACGTCTTTTTGAAATCAGAGTTCCATGCCCAGGGAGAAAGGATATCCAGACGTCAATTGACTTGCTCATATGTTCGCGTTATAATCCAGCCAATTTTCTTGAGGGGGGATGTTTACCTCCCATTTTCGGAGGCTATTATATTAGGTGCTCCTCCAAGGCTTTTCATGATCAGCCATATCTCTAACCGCGTGGTGCCGCAATCGAGAACGTTCGAATTAGTACTGCGGCCTGTTTGAACTGAAACCGATGAAAAAAATCTCTATTATTGGTGACGGTGCCTGGGGAACGGCACTAGCTCTTTTGCTGCATTCCAAGGGTTACAATATCACCATATGGGGCAACTTCCCCGAGTACATCGAGGAACAACATGAAAAAAGGGAAAATTACAAATTCTTACCTGGAATTAAAATACCACGAGACATAAGCTATACGGCTGATTTGGCGGAGGCTGCGAAGGAAGCCGAATTATTCGTCTGTGCAGTCCCAACGCAATTCATCCGAAATGTCTTCAAACAGTTTGCCCGACACCACTCAAGGGGAGTGCCGATCGTCTCCGTCGCAAAGGGCATCGAGCAGAAAACCTTGAAGCGTTGCACCGAGGTGCTCACGGAATTTCTAGGTGACGTCCCCATTGCCGCTCTGAGCGGCCCCTCCCACGCTGAAGAAGTCGCACGTAATGTCCCTGCCGCAGTTGTTATCGCATCGAGAGACGGCCAACTCGGACGATCGCTCCAGGATACTTTCATGTCAAAATCCTTCCGGGTGTATACACAGAAGGATATTATTGGCGTTGAGCTTGGTGGAGCTCTGAAGAATGTTATCGCACTCGCTGCGGGGATGTGTGATGGACTGGGTTACGGTGACAACACGAAAAGCGCATTGCTAACACGAGGGCTCGTTGAGATATCCCGTCTTGGCGTCGCTGCCGGCGGGAATCGG
>DAOVIU010000047.1 GCA_030673585.1 Pseudomonadota bacterium
AAATTGGAATCGGAAAAGAAGGGAGGGGCGGAGAGGAAAGTATCCCCATTCTACGTCAAACCGGAGGGGACGGCCCAGGTTCTGATCCTGGGATTTCCCAATGTGGGGAAGTCCCAATTAGTTTCGGCCCTTACCAATGCGAATACGGACGTGGCCGATTATCCCTTTACCACGCACAAGCCCGTTCCGGGAATGATGCCCTTTGAAAACATTCAAATTCAGTTGGTGGATGCGCCACCAATTGATTTCGAGATCGGCGAAGCTTGGCTATCCCCTATGGTGAGGAATGCCAATGCCCTTATCATAATGGTTGGCTTGGATGGCGATCCATTGGCTCAGATGGGGGGGGTTTTGTCCAAGTTAGAGGAGATGCGAGTCAGACCCATAGGGTTAGAAGGCGAGCCGACTTTTGAGGGGGAGGAGAACGTTTCTGAACAAAAGAGGGCCTTGATTGCGGCAAATAAGCTTGATCTTGAAGGGACTAGTGATAAGGAGGAGATGCTTAAGCAAAGATACGGCCGCTCTTTTCCGGTTTTTTCCCTCTCCGCCCAAAAGGGGATTGGCTTGGAGGAATTGAAAAGGGGAATTTTTGAGGCTCTGGACATTATGCGGGTGTATACGAAGCCCCCCGGGAAAAAATCCGACTTCAGTGAGCCCGTTATTCTTAAGAAGGGGAATACCGTTGAAGATGCGGGATATTCAGTGCACAAGGATTTCGTGAAGACGCTGAAGTATGCCCGCATTTGGGGATCTGAGAAGTATCAGGGGCAGATGGTAAAAAGGGACTACATCCTGCATGATGGGGATGTGATCGAATTTCACACCTGATTCAGAAGGGAGCCGCAAAAATGCCCCCGGGTTTCGGAGCGTACCGGAGTGTCCTGGAAACGTGGCGGAAAGTTGGTCCAAAGGCGATGGCATACGTTCTCTTTGAGGCTTCAATGAAAGCCTTTGATGAACGGTTATTCTGAAAGGCTGTGAGGAGAAGGGATGAAAGCACGGAGAGGAGTGGAGAGGAGGAAATTCCTACGTTTGGAATCCCCCTTGCCCGTCTCGTTCAACCTGTATCACGTGCTCGGGAGACGGGAAACCTCGAGGAGATTGGGAGGGATGACCTCCAACGTTTCACCCGAGGGGATTTGCCTTGAGACCAACGTGGTCCTGATAGATGGTTCCCATATACTCTCCGAGGCAATGGCGGAGGAGAAAAGGTTGAAACTTGAGATTGATCTGCCCGCCGAATCGGAGAGGATTAGGGCCCTGGGCAAGGTGATTTGGTATGATCTCGGTTCGTCCGGATCCCCTTACCGATTTCGGGCGGGCGTTTATTTGACGGAAATGGATGGAAATGCTCAAGAGACGTGGAGACGATTCATCACTGGTCTCCGGAAATAGGTTATCGATTTCTATTCCTTCCTCTTAATCCCCGGCAAAAGGTACCATTGGCATGCTAATTGCTAAATTTAGCTCTTCGCTAGGCCTGTAAAGGAACTTTTCAAGCCCCCAAAGGGGAGTTACACTACCAATAGGATCTCAGTCGAAACCGCTGATACCGACACCACGGGGCACTGAATGGAGTGGACGGTTAAGTGTAAGTTCTGCCATAATTCCTTCACCTTTGAGGGGGGGGAGGCGTTGCCGGACTCCTGTCCCTCTTGTACAAAACGGGAAAATACCGATGTCCGCCAATTTTTCGAAAACCAGAAGAAGAGAAGTGAATTCGTGACGGTTAGTACGCCAGAAGTTTGCGGCAGGAAGGTGGGTAAGTCCCTCGGTGTTGTGATGACGGAACAGATAGTCGGGTTCAAAATTTCCGGGGAATTGGATCTCAGTAAATTCAACGGAGGAATGGCCCTTTCCCTGGCGGATAAATTGATAAAGGGAAGGGAGTGGGCGATACGGACACTCACCGATGATGCCCTTGCCATGGGAGCAAACGGGCTTGTGGACATCGATATCCGTTATGAATCCCTTGGAGTAAAGGAGGAGGTTTTGATGGTTCTGGTATACGCCAAGGGGACGGCGGTCATCGTCGAATAATCTTGTTCAACAGGGGGGAAAAGATGAAGGCGGTTTTGTTGATCACGGCAATTCTTCTTTTCGCTTCGGCGGCAAGAACGGGCGAGGTTTTGAAGTGGGTGGATGAACGGGGCGTCGTTCACTTCACCGATAATGCGGCCTCAGTGCCGGAGAAATACAGGAAGCAAATAGACCGCAGGGAATTGCCTGAGGAAATGGGCACGTCGTCGGAGGCTACTCGGGAGGCTAAAGAAACGAGCCAGGAGCCACGAGACCGTCACGGCCGGGGAGAGGATCATTGGGTCAGGAGGGCAAACGAGGTTAAGGACCAATTGGACCGGGCCCAGAAGGAATATGAGCGGGTTAGATTGGAATACAACGATCTGGTTTCCGAATACAACGCCACCCGTTCCCGTACCAAAAGGAGGCAGTACCAAAAACGGATCGAGTCGCTCCAGCAAGAGTTAAATCTCCGAAAGCAGGATATGGAGAAGGAAAGGGAGTTGCTGGAAAAGACCTTGCCCGAAGAGGCGGAAAGGGTAGGGGCCCCCGCAGAATGGGTGAAATAGTAGAGGGATGTCGTGCTTCCGGAAAGGGATCAGAACACCTATAAAGTCTTATTTCTCGGGATTGCCAACAATTCGGCGGAGGGCAGGAAGAGCTTCACCAGGGGAATTTCGGAGCGCTACCATATTCCTCCCGAAAAGGTAGATTACCTGATCAGCAACCCTCCCATTTTGCTCAGGGGGGGTCTTTCTTTGGCTAGGGCTCAAGCCCTTGTGAGGGAGTTCAGGTCTTTGGGAGGTATGGCGCAACTCATAACGAAGGAGGAAACGCCCTTGCTGGAGCTCGAATACGAGGCCGGGAAAAGGCCCCTTCTCCAGCTGGAGTCCCTGACTTCATCCTCCCAGGGAGGCCGGGTAGAGGTTACGGGAAGGGTGACGAACATCTCATCCCGTCCCCTCAGGGGGGTGAAGGTTGTTGCTCAATTTTTCGACTCCCGTGACCAGTTCATCGCCTACGAGGAGTCACCCATCGCCTTCAGTTTGCTTCATCCGAAGCAATTTTCTCCCTTTAAGGTGATGAGGGGGGGAAATGCTGGAGTCAAGCGTGTTTCCGTCGCCTTCAAGGGAGAGGACGGTGCAGTCATAGAGGCCCGCATTGGCAAAGCACCCCCTAAAGAGGGGACCCCTTCGGGAGGAAGCAGTGGATCCAAGGCCACCCATGAAGTGAACCCGGAACGGAGGGCTCCCAGTTCAGAGGTCGGGGGTTCATTACTGGACGAAGTGTTCTCGAGGATTTCGAAGGATACGTTCACGCAGGCCGATGTCGAGGAGGTATTGAGGGGGATTTTCCCCGGAGAGTGGGCCTTGTTGGAACGGAAGTATCAGGATGCTGATCGTGGGTCAGCAAGGCAATACCTGGCTAGCATCCTCTCGCAGTACGCACAAGGACAAGGGAGATCTATCCAATCCACGGAAGTATTTGCGGAAAGTCCGCCGGGCTGGGGGGGTCCCAAGATGGCAGTATACAAGAAGGTCGGATCGGGCCCTCATCCCTCCCCTCAGGTTCCGCTATCGGAATTCGATGGGCAGGCCCCCTTGAGGAATTTCGCATGCCCCAAAATCAGCCAAAAAAGCTCATCCAGCATCGCTAGAGCGGTCATCAAGGGATATAACGAGGAAAAGATTCCGCATGACGTGAGGAATTTCAACCACCTAGGGTTCAACGCCAAATCCTTGGTCAGCGAGGAAGATACCCTCCTCCGGTTCCTTTCGCTGGTCCTTTTCGATAGATGGCCCTTTCGGCCTTGGGAAATTGTATGGGATGAGGACGGTGGATCCATTAACTCATTACTGAGAAGCCAGGGGCTCTTTCATGTGGGGGAGATTCGAAAGACCTCCCTGGATGAAATCGAATCCAAATTACGCAAGTGCGTAGTGAAGGGAGGACTGTGGCTCCATACTGATGGTGGGAAGACCCGATTTGCTAGGACACTGAAAGAACTATCGCTCCACGTCGGGGAGATAGTCTCCTCAATGAGGTCTGCCTCGAAAGAGTCAGATATCGTGCGCCTTCACCGGAGTATCATGAGTATCCATGGATTCAATGGACTCATCTCGGCTCACTGTATCGGGTGTGCTATGAGGGAATTGGGTGCCGGCAGGACATCTCCTGAAATGTTTGAGCCGATTGCCCACGATCTGAGGGAGGAGTGGCGGACAAGTGACTGGGGTGAGCGGCTGGAAGTCCCTCTGTTAGGGGGGCGGCCCCACCTCTTCGATGAGATCATAGATCATCTATCGGATGACCCCTTGGCCTTCGATTATCTCTCCCTTCTCGGGGCTGACTATTGTCAGGATGGAAATTGTGAACACTGTTCCCTATCTTGAATGAATGGGAATTTATGAAAAGTTTTCATAGTCTGGTAAAAAAGTTGTGTGCAAATGGACCTCTAGGATGTTCGAGGTTGATTACCAATCTCCTTCCCCCCCATGGATACGGCCTGAGCCTATCCCTTGTCGGGCAATAAGCTCAGCCCGTATCTCCCCTTCCTTTTAGTCCGGGTTTCTCGTAGCCGCAGGAGTAACCCGGTCTTGGTATAGTTATTGCTAAAAATGACAGATAGGTTAACCAACCATGGTAATGGGGCAGAACATGTTCTTTAAACTCATCTTGGAGAGCGGTCACGTGGGTGCGGGGAAGAGCTACGAGATGGTAAGGTACCTCCAGGGGAGGGATATCTTTTCCGTATTATTCTCCGCCTCCCATTTTCCAAGAGTTAAGAAGAAGGGAAGCCGGAAGGGGATAAAATTGATCCAGGAAATAACCAGGAGAGAATACCTCCAGGGAAGGATGAGGGAACGGGAGGATCCTTATCTGAATACCCATAAAGGGAAGGCGAAAAGGACCTCCAGGAATGTAACTCCTCCCTTAGCCCTGGGGAGGATTTTCCAGAGGACTGTGAGAACTAACAGAATGCAAACCATGAGTATGAGGTCATGCTGTAATATGAATACGCCGGAATTACATGAAAAAGTCCAGGGATCAGAGGGGTAATGGAGAAGCACGAATGATCTTTAAATGCCTCGTATGGGTCTTGCTATATTGCCTCAAATTTAGCCTTGAGTCTCGCTCCCATCCAGCCGAAGGCTGCAAGGAGGGGAGTAAGACAATCCTCCCAAGGGAAGAGAAGGGGGAGGAGATCGTGGCACCGGGATATTCTCCCGGTACCCCCTGCCTTGGTGGTTGTATCGGAGCATGGCCGATGGGAGGGGAAGGCAAGGTCTCTGCGGTAACAGCCCGATCTAACTCCTGGGCAGCCCCATTTTGTATGAGAAGAAGAGACCATCAAGACAGCCACGTGAGCTATTCGGATAGCCTCGCAATGAGTTGACTTTTGTCAGGAACGAGGGACGAGGGCCGGTGAGGTCGGGTTAGAAAGGTAAAAAACCCCCCGCCCCAATAACCTTAATAACTGTCGATTTCACCGATCCCTCCTCCCTCCTTTTTCATCTTGTGCATATCCTTAGCCATTGCTTCCAGTGATAAATTCCCCGTCCCACCTGGATGAAAGCGGCAACCCCGGCCCATGAAATAATGGTTTCAACGGTCTTCACGCCATTAAGGAAGTTCTTGCGGGAATCCTTCCCAGGAAAGGGGTGAACGTTCCTTGACGAGTGGCAATGGAAGGGGTAAAGTGGAAATAAAAAGGATCAGCCAAAGGAGGGTTTTGGCTGATCCGACCCAATACATCAATATGGGAAGTGAAACAGCGATGTATTGGGTAATTCACTATATCTCATCTCTTTTCCCAAATTCAACCGGTGACTCCAATGAAGGCGCATGAGTCAAATGGCCGTGGAGCTGGGGTAACCATATGAATATGAGATGTCTCCAAATTCTCCTTGGGCTCTATTGCCTTTTGGCAGTCTCTCTCCCACACGCCCAGGTATACAAATGGGTGGACGATTCGGGAACGCTACATTTTACCGATGATCCGGCAAAAGTGCCGGAGGAATATTGGGATCGAGTTGAGGAGAAAAAAGCCATCAAGGAGGAAGACGGAAAACCTTCCGATGAGGGGAAACGGCAGAAACGACGGGTCCGACGCGAGCCCACGGATCGTTTTGGGCGGAGGGAATCTTGGTGGAGGGATAGGGCCTCCAAGTGGTGGACCCAACTGGAGAATGCCACTTCCCAGCGCGACAGGGTTACCAAGGAAATTGAAGAAGCGCGGGAGATCCTGGAAAACGCCCGCAACGATGGAAAGAGGAGGAGGTACCGCAGAAAGATCAAACGCCTCGAGGAGGAAACCCAAAAATATAAGCCTCAGATAGACGAAGCTCGACACATGCTGAACGACGTCTTGCTGGATGAGGCAAGGATGGCAGGAGCTGATCCCTCATGGCTCCGGCCATAAGTACCATATGGGTTTAACGATGAAAGGGGTAGATCATTTAAGGGGTAACGAATCCCCTTGCCCTCAGCCTATCGTTTTTCCCCGTCCTCTTGTGAGCGTGTAAGCTCTGGCTCGCTAGTCCTTTTCCCGTTGAAATCCCCCTCTCCGATAGGGAAAAAGTCAACCCAGTGAAGCTCAACCCCTTTTAGGCATGTGGTATAAAAAGTGGGTAATATCAGATCGTTACATGGGAATGATTTGGAAATCCCTTGTTTTTATTGGCATAAAAAATGCAAGATTATCGCGGCAAACCCATATAATCGTGATGGATATGGCGAACAGCAAGAAAAACGGAATTGGAGACCAAGTACTAACGACCAAGGAGTCCTGTTCATACCTTCGTATTACGAAACCGACGTATTTTAAATACGTTAGGGAAGGCCGAATTAAAGCTATAAAGGCTGGTAAGGGCTGGAAGGTGCTCAAATCGGAGCTGGAGCGGTTCCTGAGGGGAGATCTTTGAATCATCCACCATGTCCGCTTTGGCCTGCCCAACCCGTACTTCCCAATGACTCATTTCCCCTTACCAGTTGAAGATTGGGTATGGGGGTAAGTACCGGGGGGAAGGAAGATGGGGAAAATACTAGTCCGGAATAAGCGCGGAGAAGAGAAAGATTGGGTTGACTGGAACGGAAAAATGTTCGAAGATACCCTGAAGGTATGTTTGAAGACATGTGCCCCGACGAGATGATTCAGTGGTTAGAACGAAAACTGGAGGAACGCCAATAAGGGGTTTCTTAGGGAATATCTATGAGTGAGGAAAAACACAAGGAAAATTTAAGGAAAAAGTCAGGGGTTGTCACCTT
>DAOVIU010000140.1 GCA_030673585.1 Pseudomonadota bacterium
GCATTCTTCCAGGTTCTCCACCCGGGCCAAACGTACCCAAGGAACCTCTTTATCGTAGGTGGGGGATTCGGGCTCGTGCATGGGTTGAAAAGGGAACTTCAACGCCGCCCTCATGTAAAAATCCTGGAGGATTTCTGCGTTTCCCGTCTGCTCAAGGACCGGGGAGAGCTCGTAGGGGCGTTTGGCTTACATATGCGAGATGGGCGCTTTTACGCTATCCGGTCGAAATCGATTGTGCTGGCTTGCGGGGGTTATGAAGAACTCTGGGGAAACACCGACACACCGCCTGATACAACGGGAGATGGAATTTTCCTGGGATTTCAGTCGGGGGCTGATCTCATTGACCTGGAAATGGCCCAGTACTATCCGACCGTGATCGCCCATCCCGAGTCCCTGAGCGGAGTACTGATCTCATACGAGGTGTGTCTTGAACCAAGGTATCTCGATTTCCGATTGGTGAACAATGAGGGAAGGGAATTTCTACCGGAAGGCCCCCTTCCTGTTCGGGATACCCTGATGCGGCTTATGTTAACAGAGATTGAGGAAGGACGTGGAACGGAACATCGTGCCGTCTACGTGGATCCCAACCGATCATCAAAATCCCATGGAGAAATTGACCGAATAATTCATGAGGTCCTGAAGGGTCCGGACAGAAATCTCCGAAAGTTAGGAGTTGATATTCGGAAAAACCGCATTGAAGTCCGTCCCGCTGTGCACTACACGCTTGGCGGCATTCGCATCAATGAGAAAACGGAGACGTCAGTCCCGGGACTATTCGCCGCGGGAGAAAATGCCAGCAACGTCCACGGTGCTAACCGGATTTCGGGAAACGCGCTGTCAGAGACCCAGGTTTTCGGGACGAGAGCGGGAAGATACGCATCCGACTATTCCAGGGGGAAACCCCATGGTTCTCTCCCGGCAGGAGAAATCAGAGGGGAAATTCAGAGATGGAATGAATTTAGGCGAAAGAAAGGGGATGGGATTCGCCCATTGATTCTCAGAAAAGAATTGAAGGGGGTCATGGATCGGTACCTGGGGCCGAACCGAAACGGGGAGGGAATGGAGGGGGCCCTTCAAAAGGTTTTGGATCTCAAAGAAAATGACCTTCCCCAGGTGGAGGTGACTGGCGACAGAATATTCAACGTTGATTGGCGCACTGCCGTTGAGGTTTCAATGACCTTGACCTTAGCAGAGCTGGTGATTCGGTCAGCGTTGATGAGAAAGGAGACTCGTGGTCACCATTTCCGTCCTGACTTCCCGGAGACGTTGGAGATGCCCCAGCACACGCTCGTCAGGAAAAAAGAGCATGAAATAGAGGTGGCCTATACCCCGGTCAGAAGGCTTAAACCGTAGGGAGAGGGCGATGGCGGAGAAAGTCATTCACGCGAAGATTTTCAGGTATTCACCTGAGGAAAGGGTAAAAAGAGTCGACACCTTCAAGGTCCCCTACAGTCGCGGAATGACTTTTCAAACCATGCTTCGATACATTTATGAACATAGGGATCCCACGTTGGCATTCAGGGATTATCGCTGCGGCCAGGGAATTTGTAATACTTGCAGTATTAAAGTCAATGGCAAAATTGTACGGTCGTGTGAGAAAGCGGTTCGGGAAGGGGAGGAAGTACTCCTCGAGCCGGCAAACGATCGAATCATCAAGGATCTGGTAGTTGAGCTGGATTGAAGTTACAAGTTTCCTCACTTTTAGGAGAACACCATTGTCCCTTCGCTTCAATGTTTCCGAAGTGACCCTTTCGGGGTTCGCAGGCGCGGAATACTTACCCCTTCCTGCTCACACTCGATGGGTGCCCCACTTCTCCAACAGATTGCGCTCATGGACAACGGTGGTCTCTTACGAAAAGCGGAATCTGTGACATTTTCCAAAGGTTACAGAGATATTGCTGATAAAATTCAATGGAGGGAGAAAGTGGCGAGGATTGTGGATTTGAGAAGCGATACGGTCACGCAACCGACAAAGGAGATGCGTGAAGCCATGGGAAATGCGGTTGTGGGTGATGACTATTATCGAGAGGACCCAACTGTGGCTGAGCTTGAGGAATTGGCAGCGGCAAAGCTTGGCAAGGAGGCCGGTTTGTTTGTCGCCAGTGGGACTATGGGCAACTTGGTCTCAATACTGACGCACACCCAGAGGGGGGATGCAATCATTCTCGAGGGCGAGGCGCATGTTTATCGATGTGAGACCGCACATCTCGCCGCCGTTGCTGGCGTCATGCCCAAGAGAGTGAAGGGGAATAAGGGGGTTTTGGATCCGACAGATGTAGAGGAGGCGATATTTGCCGAGGGGGTTCTCTACCCCAGGACGCGCCTCCTGTGTGTGGAGAATACGCATAATGCGGCTGGCGGAACCTGCATTACACCTGCACGGATGAGCGCCTTCAGAAAGATAGCAGATACTCATGATCTGGCCATCCATGTGGACGGCGCGAGGATATTCAGCGCCGCTGTGGCCCTCGGTGTGGATCCCCAGGAACTTGTTAAGGACGCTGATTCTGCAACCTTTTGCCTATCCAAGAATCTCGCGTGTCCCTTTGGTTCCCTTATCGTTGGGGACAGGGAATTCATCGAACGCGCCAGAAGAAACAGACAGATGGTCGGCGGTGGTATGAGACAGGCGGGGATTATGGCTGCCGCGGGAATTGTGGCATTGCGAACTATGATAGATAGGCTCTCAGAGGACCATGCCAATGCCAAGGTGCTTGCTGAGGGGCTTTTCGAGCTTGGGCTCGAGATTGACATGGAGGCGGTTCAGACCAATATGGTTTTTCTCGAGGTGCCCTCGGAAATGATGGTAGCGAAGGAGTTTGTGCAAGATTTGGGTGATTTGGGCGTACGGGTGAATCCACCGGCTGGGCGGCGGGTTAGGATGGTGACACACTACGGAATCACCCGTGAGGACGTTGAGTATACAATACAGGCCGTCAGAAATGTTATCGGGGGACGGGAGTAAGGTCCCGTCGGCGCATATCGCCCCCCCCTCTTGGTTCGGGAAGAGTTGTTCTTTTTGGGGCGGATCTTAGGCCGCTACTAAATACGTTTTGATTCAATTTCAAATGGCAGGGGGTGTGAAACATGAAGGCTGCGATCATTTACTGGTCGAAGACGGGAAATACCGAGAAGGTGGCCCTCGCCATCAAAGAAGGTTTGGAGGAGGCTGGACACGAAGTCTTCTTCAAGAGGACGGAGGAAGCAGGGGATATTGATTTTTTCGATTATGATTTGGTCTGTATCGGGTTTCCATCGTATCAATGGCACCCTCCTGAGCCAGTGGAAACGTTTTTGAAAAGCAGGTTCAGCACGTATCGCGAGCGTGGATACATTAAGTTAAGCGCCCCGAAGATTCCGGGAAAGAATGCGCTGGTTTTCTGTACATATTCCGGCCCTCATACGGGAATCAACGAGGCAATTCCCGCGGGGAAGTATGTCGGACAGTTCTTTGAGCACCTCGGTTTCACCGTATTGGATGAGTGGTACGTTTTGAGCGAGTTTCAAGGCTCAGAGGAAAACAGCACGAAGGGGAGAATGGGGGATATCAGGGGATTGCCCAGTGAGGAAGACCTGAAAAAGGTGAAACAGGATGCCTCGAACCTTGTGTAGCCTTTAGATGAAGAGTCGAAGGAATCGGCCGCAGGTCACTTAAGCATAAGGTTTCTCAACTTCTTGCGGCCATTAATTTTTCGCCTACCAAGTAGCTTCAAGTGAGTATCCACGACGAGATCGCAGGTTCTATCGAGGTCGGGACCTATGGCGACATACCCATGGTTCTTCAACACGATTATTCGCTCCGCCCGCCGGAATGTTGCGATGGCCATGCGCGCAAGCTCGATGGTGCCGTAGGGTTCTTCGCGTTCCGATTCCTCCACCGCACCCGCCAGTAACTCGGGACAAGTCGTGAATTCGTCGTGGGCGTGAATAATAGCCTGAGCTTCCGGGCGATCCCGATAGATGAGCCAGTGCATGATCGACTCGGAGGAGGGCTCCAGATTTCCGCGGTAAAGGACGCGTTCAGCCTCCACGTCGCATCGCTCCACGAGGATCAACTCTTTTTTCTCGATGCCTCCCAGGTTAGAGCCCGAGGCTGATATGAAGAACCCCTCTCCGAACCGGACGCTCACATTGCCCGCGTTGGCCGGAGTCATATCGTGAGCCTTGAGGCGGTCGCAGGTGCGCTTGAACACCAAGTAGAGGCCCGCCGCTTTGGGGGGTAGCCTGTCAGACCGTTGGATGGGTTGGAATTTCACGCCTACATAGCCGTCAAGAAGGCGTTTATTCATCAGACTTTCCCCTCCGCCTTGTTACACGTTACGTTCCATGGGACGTATTGAACAAATCTGGAGAATTTTTCCAAAGACGATCCTGAGCTGTTTTAAAGAATAAAATAAGGCAAGAAGATTTCTGAGAGGTCAAATCGTTGGAATCAAAAAATGCAGAATTCTAACTCAAATAGATACAATCAGTCATTGGTTAAAGGTAGTTAATTCATTTTGTATAAACCGAACCTTTCACTGCATACCATCACTTCAACCCCGCCTTGCGGAGAGCCGTAACAAGGCGGTCAGAATCGGCTTGATTCTTATAGCTGTGGGGCGTAGCCCCTTGCTCAAGGGAGAACTTGGGGTTTATTCTGAGGACTTCTGCAGCCTCAGCACGGGCCTCCTCCTGCCGTCCCAGCTCACTATAACTGGCAGCCAAGTAAACGTGGGGAACCCAAAAGTCAGGATTGCGGTTGAGAGCTCTCTTGAGCGTTTCAATCGCCTCCTCATGCTGTCCCGCCAAGAAATAGGCGTGGCCTAAGAACCAGAAGGTCCAGAATGATTGCTCGGGGTCGAGGCGCATCGCCTTTTTCAAATACTCAATGGCCTCCTGCGGCCTCCCAGCCCAAGACAGAACATCTCCCAATCCTACCAAAACCATAGGATAGTTGGCATTGAGGTCGATCGCCCTCTCAAACACGGCGATGGCCTTCTCATACTTTTCTTTAAATAGATAGACATGGCCCACCAAGCAGTAGCCTCCGCCCGAAGAGTCATCCAAAGCTATCGCCTTTTGACCAATTTCATAGGCCTGCTCGAGAATATGTGGACCTCGGTTCCAC
>DAOVIU010000333.1 GCA_030673585.1 Pseudomonadota bacterium
AGCGAGCCTTTGACGAGGCCAGGGGTTTTTTCGCCGAGTTCAGCAAACTGGATCTTCAATGCCCGGTGGTCGGACTCCCTTCCGAAGAAGTCGGGGAAATACGAAATGCCGTCGAGGACTTCAAACGGTTATGCCATCTCGCCCACGACTTCGGTTTCAGCGTGGCTTTCGAATTCATCGGGTGGGCTAAACAGTTCAATAACGTGAAGAGCGCATGGGAGGTCGTGGGAGAGGCGGATTGTCCCAACGGGGGCCTCCTGATCGATACATTCCACTTCGTGAAGGCAGGATCGACGATTGAGGATTTGAAGCGGGTTCCGATGGAGAAGGTATTCCTGGTACATGTCAATGATGCCAAACCCTTGCCCCTTGGGATCAAGGAACAGAGTCGCGGACATCGTTTTTACCCCGGTGAGGGCGAGGCTCGCATACAGGAGATCATGGACTGCTTCGTGGAGAGTGGTTACAACGGATTCTACTGCTGCGAGATTTTCAATGAAGAATACTGGCAAGATGACCCTTTGACGGTGTTGAGGAAAAGCAAGAACGCTATGGATGCCCTCTTTCAATGAAATGAAAAAACGAGAAGGGATGGAATGGAAGGATGGGAAAGCAAACTCCTAAGGTCATTCGATCAGAAGAAGGGACGCCATTGGACATACCCGGGGGTGGATATGGCAGGAGAATGATTTCTATACCCGTATCCCAAAAAATGGGGATGGGGGTGCTCTACGTCGACCGAGGGAAATCCCCCCACCGGTGGCATACGCATGATGATTCAGACAAGTCCGGCAGTTACGAAGTTCACTACCCCGCGGGATTTGAGGAGGGATATCTCATCATTCAGGGGGAGGGAGTGCTCCAGTGGAAAGCGGAGGGAAAGGTCTACGAGGAGAAGGTTGGGACATGGGATGTGGTATATTTTCCTCCTGGGGTAACCGAAAGTCAACTGCTCAACACCAGCGATAAACCCATGATTGTCGTCTACGCCTTTGCACCTCCCATAAAACCCCCGAAGTAGAGCGACCTGGACCGATTGCCCCAAGTCCTGAGGGAAATCCCTTTCCCTCGTCCATTGTTACCGCTCTTGGAGAACGTGGGTTACTCGATGAATCTTTTTGATCTGAAGGGGAACGTTGCAATAGTAACCGGAGGCTTTCGGGGCATTGGGAAGACGTTGGCCCTCGGGCTCAGGGAATTCGGTGCTGAAACCATCGTGGCTGACATCCTCTGTGAAAAAAAGGAAGAGCTAAAGGATGGTATCCTCTTCCTTCGGTGCGACATAACCCGGAAAGATCAAATTGAAAGGACCACGGTTCTGGTCATGGATAGGTATAAGAAGATCGACATCCTCGTAAATAATGCGGCTATCATACGGAGTTGCCCCGCCATTGACATGCCTCAGGCCGACTGGGAAGAGGTCATTCGCGTCAATGTCACGGGGACCTTCCTCTTTTCCCAAGTCGTTGGCAGGGAGATGGTGAAACGAGGACGGGGAAAGATCATCAATATCGCCTCCAACCAATCGGAAGCGGGTGTGGAAACGTTTGCTGCATACGGCACCAGTAAAGGGGCAGTCCTAGCACTCACCCGGACCTTGGCCGTGGAATGGGCCCAATATGGAATCAATGTGAATGCCATCAGCCCTGCCGCCACAATGAGCCCGATGACCGAAAAGAAGTTTATGGATCAGGAGATTCTGGGGCAATATATCGAGGACATACCGATGGGCCGTGTCCTCGTGCCGTCCGATTTGGTGGGAGCGGTGGTTTTTTTGGCCTCGGACGCCTCGGATATGGTCACGGGGCATAACCTGCACGTTGACGGTGGCTACTTGGCGAAATAGCTTCTCGAATTCGCCTGAAGGAGGAATAGATCATGGGGAGTTATAATGGCGCGGAGGTTATCGTTGAATATTTGATCAAGGAGGGCGTCCCGTATGTCTTCGGGTTGTGTGGGCATGGGGACATCGGATTTCTGGATGCCATCTATGACCGTGAGGATAAGATCAGAGCGATCACGGTCCGCCATGAACAGGCTGCGGGTCACATGGCGGACGCATATTTTAGGGTGGCCCACAAGCCCGTAGCTACCATCACCTCTTGCGGGCCTGGTACCTGCAACCTGCCGGTGGCCTTAGCCTCAGCCCTATTGGATTCATCGGCACTTCTGGCGATAACCGGAAATGTCCCTCTCTCCCAATTCAACCGAGGACCCCTTCAGGAGTCATACCGCCATTTCCAGGGAGAGGGACCTCAAGTCCTGAGGCCTTACGTCAAGAGGATTTTTCAACCCTACACCGTCGATATGATCCCCCTGGCTGTTCGGCAGGCCTTTAAGACGATGATGACGGGACGGTTTGGGCCAGTCTGCCTCGATGTACCCAATAATCTCTTCATGGAGAGGAGCGAAGTGGATATCCCGGAACCCGCGGATTGGAGGGCGGGGATCGATGGGAGAAGTGCGGGGAATCCGGAGGCCATTGAGAAGGCCCTAGCCCTCCTTTTGGAGGCCAAACGGCCCCTCATCCTGGCCGGATATGGGACGATTCTCTCCGAGGCAAGTGAAGAACTGACCCTATTCGCCAAGTAGATGGATATCCCGGTTATCACGTCCCCCCCTGCCCAGGGAGTGATGGACGAGCGCGAGGAATTGTGCATCGGGGTGGGCGGTGACAAGGGAACCTACCCGGCCAACGAGGCCAGCAGAAATTGCGATGTCCTCCTAACCTTCGGATGTCGATTCTGTGACAGAA
>DAOVIU010000193.1 GCA_030673585.1 Pseudomonadota bacterium
TGGTGGCGGCGGCGGCGGAAGAGGTTCAATCTGTGATGGAATACTTGGCCTCACCGGTGGAAATATTGGCTCATCCGGGGCCGCGGGAATTGGCGGCATCTTTCCCTCCTCAATAACCCCCAGTTCAGTGACAGCGGCTTTCTTCCCTAACCCCGTCAATGCCCCTGGCCCACTTTGCAATGCGGGCAGTGCCACCCGTGTATCCATCAGCAGTTGCATCATCAAATCTTCTGGTGCCGCAGCGGGCGACGTGGGTGGCTGGCCCTCCAAGACCTTTGTCATCATACCGCCGGTGAGAGTCACCTCGCCTGGAACCCCTTCCTCTATGTTTCCAACGACCATATCCCGGTCCGTATCGATGCACACCACTGTAGTCTCATCGGTGAGGGTAGCATCCACGATGAAATGGGTACCCCTCACCCCGATAATGGCCGTGGGAGTTGAGATCCTATACTTGGAGCCCCCTCCAAAGTACCGTCCCACGATGCCCCGAACCTTTCCCATCACGACACGGAATACGGAAGACCGCCAGCTCTTCTCGGGGGAATAGACAAACTCCGTGATCTGCATAGTTGTATTTTCAGCCAAGTTCAGGAGGCTCTCATCATCGAAGAGGATCTGAACGCGGCTATCTTTCTCCGTCTGCATATGATCTTTGAGGTAGACCGAGTCGCCCAGCATCGCTGGATACAGCGCCTTCTCCCCTTCGTGCCCAAGCCAAACCTCACCCTCGACGGCGGTAATGGAACCTATGGGCTGACCTTCTGCTCCCCATAAAGGAACCGATGCGGAGAGGAGAAACAGAAAACCAACCAAAGCCACAACACATATTCTCTTCATGGAACAAAGCATTTCTACCTCCTACGGTTAAAACCGCCCCGTTATGCTCACGAAATAGATATTTCGATCATACTCGAAGGCATCTATGTTCGAATTGTGATTCTGATGAACGTAATAAGCCGACAGGTTTAGATACTTCCAAAAATCGCGATCCAAGGAGATATACGCGGTCCACTCCCTGTCCTTCCTCTTTTTCAGGAATGTCGTATTGATATTATCGAAATTCTGCCAATAGTAATCACCTTTGACCCGAAGCCCGATTCCGTAGATCAATGGCGTATAGAACCCGGCGCTCACAAAATGCCCCTTATAATCCCAGTTACTGCCTTCCGCATCGTCCGTATCGAAGAAATATTCCCCATGGATACGGCCCCTTTTATCCCAGAAGAAAAGATACTGGATCAATCCAGCTTTATGGTTGAAAGCACTTCGGTCATCAGGCGTTCCCAGAGCAATTCCCTGGTTATAGTAATGCTTATCCTGCCCTCGATAGGTCAGCTGAGTCAAAAGAAACGGCGTCTCACTGAAATCCAGGCTGAAGATGCCGGAGTGCCGTGCCAGATATCGCGTATTATCCAGCAACGTGTGTTGATACTCGTACGCCACCTGCACTTTATACGGCAATCCCGCCACATCGTCCTGATACCCCCCATAAATTGAAGGGGCATTGTTGGTGACGTCGTAATCATGAAGCCGGGTGTGAACGCTCTGGTAGAAGGAATACTCCACTCCAGCCAGCCAGGGGGCTCCCCGTAGGAACAGAAATTTGCCCCAGAAGAACCCGACCCCCCGATAGTCCGACTCATTTGTAATGGCCTCGGCAGTGGTCAACCCCTCCGGCTTGAGCACAACGTTGTCATCGTATTGGAAGCTTAACGTCCCGGAGACGTTCCACCTCTTCTCGAGCCTTGCCTCCTCCGGAACCTTATCCACGTAGTCACGAGCCATCGCGGCAACATCGGAGGTGGGATCTATCTCGATGCAGTTCCGAAGGGCCTCCGTAGCCTTCTTACCCCTTCCCATGCCCATATAGGCGATCGCCAGGTAGAATTCGGAGATCTGTCCCAACTTCGGGTCAAGCTCCTTGGCTTTCCGAAGGTACCGAATCGACCTTCTATACCTTCTCATCCGCTGATACGTCCCCCCCAAATAGAGAAGAGTTAGAGCATTGGTCGGGTCGTCCTTCCGGGCCCTTTTGAGCCAAGTCATGGCCTTTGGATAGTCCTCCGTTACGAAATATGCCATGCCCAACTCATATCGAACCTTTTGGTGTTCGGGATCCAGCTCCACGACCCTCTCGAAGGACGTTATCGCCGATGGGTAGTCCCCCAAACGGGAGGAGGCCAACCCTAAGTAGTAGTGAACCTCTGGGTTGTCAGGGGCTTTTTCGGCGGCCCTTTGAAACCTCTCCAGGGCCTTCTCATATTCTCCCCTTCCCATTGCCTCTATTCCCTGGGAGATCAGTAATTCCGGATATTGAGAGGCTTTTACACTCCTACTGGAAAAAAGCATTCCTCCCACAATGACTATTGCCGCTACCAACGAAACCGTTCTCCTCATACCCTCGCCCCGCCCCACAGCTTCCGGTCCATATTCTCCCCGACATTCCTTCAGCCTTCCCCATCGGATTACTTCTTCGTATAAAATTGCATTCTCGTCCAACCGATATCGATAATATCCCTATCCCTCAGTTCCCGCTGCCCCTCAACCTCCACGCCATTCACCTTGGTCATGCTCCTGCCTCCGGAATGAGTGATGTAAAATCCATTAGGCCTCTTGCTGATGATGAAGGCGACTTTGCCGACGAAAAAACCCTTGAGCCTAATGTCGGCCCCCTCGCCCTTCCCCCCAATGGTTAACCGCTTTGCTAGCTTGATATCCTCCCGGTCAACTCCCCCCGAGATGATCGTCACGCCCCCTTCCACCTCGGAGGGCTTCATTTCTACGGTCGGCCTCTCCCCCTCTGGTTGGGCGACGAGTTCCCGCTGTTTCTTTGTGTCCAGCATGATCGTCTTCTCCGCAAGGGAGATATCGATATCCTTCCTCATCTCGATGGGCTTCTCCTCCTCATCGATAAAAACGAGGGTGTGTTTCCCCACCAGTATTTCATCGTTATTCCTGAGGATACCCTTCATCAACCTTTTCTCATTGACGAAGGTTCCGTTGAGGCTATTGAGATCCTCGATGATATAGCGATCCCCGTCCTTTACGATTTTAGCATGCTGCCGGGAAACGGCCAGATTTTCGATCTTAATATCGTTCTTATCTACCCTTCCTATGGTAATCGCAGGTTTGGTTATGGGAATCTCCTGAAGCGCTGCATCCTTGAACTTTAGTATCAGCTTCGGCATTTCCATTATCCCCCTACAAAGCCGCTTCCCCGTTTTTCCCGCCCGAGCTCGAGTGTTTCTCCCCTTTTTCACTCCTGACGAAGCCCGGGATTCGGCCGTAAGCTTTCCTCAACCCGCCGATGATGGGCAAAAGGGCTCTCTCCAGCAGGCCGGCCCCCCGTTCATCCCTCTCACAATGCACCAGGATGACGGTAATATTGTCTATTCCTCCCTTTTCATTTGCCGTATCGACTAGTTCCTCGCAGGCCTTTTGAGGGTCATCCCCGTTACGGAGGATAATCCGCTCGATATCCTCCTCCTCCACCATATCCGTAAGCCCATCGGTACAGAGGAGGATCTTGTCGCGATCAAAGAGCACCTGTTCATCGGCATCAATCGCGACCGCCTCTTCGGCCCCCAGGGCCCTCGTAATCACGTTCTTGTGCTTGGATTGTGCCGCTTCCTCCTCCGTAATGAGACCCAGCTTCAACTTCTCTTCAACCAGGGAATGATCCACGGTCAAGCGTTCCAAGCGGCCTCCCCGAATTCGGTAAATTCGGCTATCACCGACATGGGCCAAAGACAACACATCTCCTGTGAAATGGACCGAGGAAATGGTGGTCCCCATGCCCCATTGTTCGGAGCTATTTTGCCCCGCCTCGTAAATCGCGGAGTTGGCCACCCGGATCCCGCTCAACATCCTGTTGGTATCGCGGGAAAACTCCTCCTTGTACTCTCCCACCAATCGATCCTTGTTAGTCTCCAGGTGGCCCTTCACGACCTCTATAGCCATCTTGCTGGCAACCTCGCCCGCATTTTGGCCGCCCAACCCATCAGCCACTATGAACAGTCCCA
This sequence comes from Pseudomonadota bacterium, assembly GCA_030673585.1. Next base: position 4,026 of record DAOVIU010000193.1, read on the forward strand.
GATCTTGTGCGGCGGAGAAGCTATCCTCGTTAATGGCCCTTACCTTGCCAACATCCGTCACCGCCCCAATTTTGAAATGGAAACCCATCGTCTCAAAATCCCAACATGATTCGGCTTCTTAGTCCACAAGCCTAAGGGCCTCTTGGATGTCCTCAAACAATTCGTTTCCCCTCTGATACCTCTTCTCCACCTCCTTCTTCAGGGCCTTATCGATGATTTTCACACAAGGCTCTGGGATATTCGGATTATAATCCCTTGGGGATGGATGCGGGCTGTTGGCGATCTGGTACA
>DAOVIU010000283.1 GCA_030673585.1 Pseudomonadota bacterium
GATGATTTGATGAACTCAGTGCATTGACCTATGGGGAAAAGACACTTTCTTGAAAGAGAAGAGGGAATGATAAGTTCCCTGATGAAGAACCCAAGAATAAGAGGCTTGGGACTTTCCCATGAGGAACTCAGGGAAATTGTGTGCGAAGTTAGAAACCAGGTTACCTCTGATGAGGTGAACCGCCTGGTGGATGAGGTTGAAAATATCATAGAGATCAATCCAAATTTGAGCGAGATGGAAATATTGGAGGGGGCTGCAAAACGCATTGTCGAATCTTTGGGAGCAGCGGCTGCCTCCATCAGGATTTTCGATCCCCAAAAGAAGGCAATGGTTTCCTTTGGCTCCTATCACCATGACGAGAAATTACGACAGAAATTCATCCCCTTCGAGGATAGTATTGCTGGAGAGGTCGTGAGAAGGGGAAAGGGTTATCTTGTCCCGAATATCCTGAAAGAGGACAAGTACGAGAATAAAGGGATCGTTCGCGCGATGGGAATCCGCTCAATGCTTGCCGTTCCGATGAATATTCCTCGATTTACCATTCGAGATTTGGATATCAAGGGGGTTGTTCAGATTTACTATGAGGAGAAGGATAAGAAGTTCACCTCCCTAGAGCGTAAGATTGCGGAAGTCCTTGCGAGAAGGGTGACTTACGTCATTGCTCGGAAAAGGATACTCAGCCTCCAGAGATTGAACGAGACCAAGGAGAAGATTGTTGAAAAGATCTACCTGAAATTGGGCAAAAGGGAAGGGATTCGATTACGGGACTTCTTCAGGTTAATCATTCCGGAAATAGCGGGTCTGGTGAGGATCCAGAGTTGTTCCCTGTTTTCCGTCATGGGAAACCGTCGAGAAGTAGTCTTGGAGGCGGGTTATCCCGAGGAGCACGGGTATCACGAGGTGGGAAAGGTATTCGATATACGGGAAGAGCCCTATTTCGATGTTGTCATTAACCAACAGCCCTTGGGCGAATATGAACACGAGGTCATTACACCTTCGTATTTCTTGATTAAAAATCCATCGAAAAGCCGCTTGATCACCGAGGGGCTGAGGCACTTTACCCAGATCCACGCCATCCATTCCATCCTGTATATTCCCCTGAAGGTGGAGGAGCTGGTAACCCACTTCATAGCCTTCGACTGCCTGGACCCCCATAGGAGGTTCGAGGATGAAGAGGTTGAGATCGTCAGCTTCTTCGGTAAGGAGGTGATGAGGGCCGTTCGATTGGAGAAACTACATGATATCCTCCACGACCTCCGAAATCCAGCCATCGCTACGGCCGGGTTCGCCAAAAGGGTGAAACGAGTACTGGAAGAGGGGGAGTTTGAGACCAAGAGGGAGACCATAGACCAGGACCTGGATATTCTGATCAGGGAAACCTCGAGGATGCAAGAACTCGCCCTCGAAATCTACGGGGAAGGCAAGGAAGAGCCTCGGGATATTACAGGCGAATTGATCGAGCGGTTTGAGGTCAACGAAGGTGCCATTGGGGAACAGCAACTGGAAAGAGTTAACTTGGTGAGGGAGAACTTGCAACCGGGCCTCTTTGTCCTGTGCTCTCCCTTACATCTGGGAAGGGTTTTTGATAATTTACTCAATAACGCTACCAATGCCATATCAAAAGAGGGTGGGGAGATCGCCATTCGAAGTGTCCGGCGGCGGAACTCCGCAGTGGTGGAGATCATGAATACGGGGGAGATATCAGGGGAGGAGATTGCTCGGATCTTAGGAGGGGAGACCGGAGGAAGGGGTTTACGCATCACTAACCGATTGGTCCAGTTGATGGGGGGGAGGCTCGAGATGGAAAGCCGTGATAATCGAACCACCTTTCGGGTTATCCTGCCCTTGAAGTTGCCGGGGACCGAAGTATAATAGCTCAAATGGTAAAGGGCGATGGGGCTTTATCGGGATCGTATGTATGGCAAGGGTTTTTGTGGGAACCAGCGGATATAATTATCGGCATTGGTGGAATGGCGTATTCTATCCAAAGACAGTACCCCAGAAGGGGTGGCTTGAGTTCTATAGCCAATTCTTCGAGACGGTCGAACTGAACGTCACCTTCTATCGCCTTCCAAATCGAAAGACCTTTGAGGGATGGTATCAAAGGACTCCCGGAAACTTCCTGTTTTCGATCAAGGGAAGCCGGTTCATTACCCATATCAAACGACTCAAGGATTGCCAGGAACCCCTGGAGGCCTTCTTCGACCATGCGTTGGGGCTGAAGGAGAAGCTGAACGTTATCCTATGGCAACTTCCCCCCAAGTTCAAGCTTAACCTCGCGAGGGTGAGGGAGTTCTGTAGCCTCCTGGGAGGTATTTCCGCTTCAACCCCCGTTCGGCAGGCCTTCGAATTCAGGCATGGGAGCTGGTTCTGCCCAGAGGTCTATGGGATTCTGGAGGAGCACAATTTTTCCCTATGCCTGGCGCATTCCTCAGTCCTTCCCTATGTGGAGAGGACGACGGCCGAATTCGTGTACATCCGGTTTCACGGGGGCGAATCCCTCTATGGCTCCAATTATTCCGAGGGAGAGCTTCGCGACTGGTCTGAAAGAATTGGAGGATGGCACAAAGAAGGTCTGGACGTCTATAGTTATTTTAACAATGATGCCTTCGGATTCGCCGTCAAAAACGCCTTAACCTTAAGGGAATTCCTGAGCTCGATTTCACCTTCTTTGGGCAGAAAGGAGTGATGAATCGCAGGGACCTTGGAGAAGTCGAGGGGAGGCCAATATGGGAATGATCAATATCGGCGAGGTGGAATTTCGGTGCCTGGGGCATCTATTCTTTTAGCGAAGAACGGTTTCTCCATAAAGGGATCAATGGCGTGGAATACTGGGTTTTGATCTGATTTCCAAGGCGAGGAAGGGGTGTGGTAATGGACGATACTGCGGAAAGGTTGGAGAAGGAGATCGACTTTCTGAAAAATTCGGGAATTCTTGGTCGACTCTCCACGGAAAAACTCATGATTATCGTGGATAGAGGCAGGATAGAAACCCATACGCCAGGGAGCACCATCTTCAGAATCGGGGATCCTTCCGATGCCATCTATGTGATCAAATCGGGGGTGGTGGAGATCTGTCGTGAAAAGGGAGATCGCGAGAAGATGACGGTTGTAGCCTACCTGGGAGAGGGTGACCCCATTGGCGAGATGGCCATCATGACCGGTTCTTCGAGAGCTTCCCTGGCTAGGGTACCTCAGAAGGCCGAGATATTGAAGATCGAAAAGAGGGCCTTTATGGACCTTTTGAATGAAGTCCCAGAGTTATCCATGAATCTTTTGGAGATCCTTTCGAAGCGTCTGGAGGATGGGTTAAGAAAGCAACGGGCAGCAGCTCGCTACCAACACCTTTCGGGAAATTTGGAGTATTTCGATCTCCCCATCATCATTCAGACATTGGCGGGCTCCGAGAAGACGGGA
>DAOVIU010000293.1 GCA_030673585.1 Pseudomonadota bacterium
ACTCCGGAGGAAGTCTTACGGGCAACCATTGAGGAAGATTAAGGACTACGATGCCACGGTATTCATACACGGCCAAGAGGAGCGATGGAAAAAACGTAAGGGGTGACCTGGAGGCAATCAGCGAGCTGGAGGTCATAGAAACCTTACACGGGCGAAGCCTCACCGTCCTCGACATCGCGGAGAAGAAGAGGGCTCCGGAAAAGGGCCGCGAGGGGCGGCTCTCGATGAGGACCCCGATTTTCGGGACCGGTGTGAAACACGATGAGATTTTGCTCTTTGTGAGTCAAATGTCGGCCATGGTTGAATCCGGACTGCCGCTGCTTCGATGTCTGACGAGCTTCGGGAACGAGGTCGAGAATCCCCAGTTCAAGGGGGTGATGGATTCGGTGAGCATTGACGTCGAGGAGGGAAGTACCTTCTTCGATGCCCTATCAAAACATCCCAAGGTATTCAGCAAGCTCTTCATCAACATGGTCAAGGCCGGAGAGGTGAGCGGAAGGCTCGATCAAACCCTTGCCCAACTGGCCAGTTATTTGGAGAGGAGCGCCAACCTTCGTCGGAAGGTGAAGGCGGCCCTTACGTACCCCGTTTTTCTCATTGGATTTACCGCCTTCGCCATCATCATCCTGGTAGCCAAGGTCGTCCCCGTATTCCAAAAGATCTATGCCGGGGCTAAGGTGAACCTCCCGGCCCCCACGCGGATATTGATCGCCAGCAGCGTTGCTATTCGGGATTACTACTGGCTCTTGCTTTTGATAGCCGCGGGGATCGGGCTTTTCATCTATCTTCAGCTTCGGACTGAGAGGGGAAGGTATTTCTGGGATAAACACAAGCTCAGGATTCCCATTTTGGGACCATTGATGCGGAAATTTTCCCTGACGAAATTTACCAGGACATTGGGGGTCTTGATCAACAGCGGGGTCCCGATCTTGGCCGCCCTCGATCTGGTTGCGGAGACCGCTGATAATAAGATGTTGGAAGTGGCCATCAGCGAGAGTGCAACATCCATTGAACAGGGAAGCGGATTTGCCGAAGCACTGGCCGAGAGGAGAAACGTATTTCCGGAAATGGTGATTCAGATGTCCACCACCGGGGAGGAATCGGGAACGCTGGACAAGATGTTGAGCAAGGTGGCAAATTTCTACGAACAACAGATAGAGGCATCCATCACTACTCTCACATCCCTCATCGAACCCATCCTGGTCATCTTCATCGGAGCGGTGGTGGGGGGAATTTTGCTCTCCATTTTCCTCCCCATATTCAAGATGGGGAGGGCAATGGGTTAGAGTGGCGAATACCCGCCTCTTTAATCGGAAGTTCGATTCTGAAAATCACGCCTTTTCGACCCCCTTTTTTCTCGTTCATAACCCTGATATGGCCTCGATGAGCGGTGACGATCTGTTGCGCAATGCTCAAACCCAGTCCGATGCCTCCTGGCTTGGTGGTGAAGAAGGGGTTGAACACCCGTTCGCTGTCCTCGAAGGAAATCGGGTCTCCTGTATTGAAGACCTCGATGATGATGATGCGCTGTTGATCTGAATCGGTGGAACCATAGGGGCTCGTCATATCCTTATCCGGGGATGGTCGGGCGAGATCCGTCCTGACCCTGATGGTTCCTCCTTCGGGGGCGGCCTCCAGTGCGTTGTTGATGATATTGAGGATCGCCTGGGTCATCTTATCGGGCTCAACGGCGATCCGGGGCAGTTCTCCTCGATAATCCTCCGCGACGATGATATTTTTTTCGGGAAACCCGGTTTTCGCCAGGGAGACCGTCTCCCGGACGATCTCCTCTATGTCTCGCTGTTGAAACGCATAGGTTGAAGGTTGGGCAAAGTTCAGGAGTTCCTCCACGACTTTGTTCAGCCTGTCGATCTCCTTGACGATTACCTCGATGTATTCCGCCTTTCCACCCTTGGCGATGATATCCTCCTGAAGCAGTTGGGCCAATCCCTTCAGAGATCCAAGGGGACTTCGAATCTCATGGGCTAGTCCCGCCACCAGACTTCCCATGGACGCGAGTCGATTGATTCTCTCCATTTCGCCCTCAATTTCCTTGATTTCCCTCAGGTCGCCGAAACTGGCTACCACCTCCAGCACCTTTTCTTTCGCACCGCCCAGGAGCGCCGTCCTGATCCTCATGGCCAGCTTTTTCCCCTTGTCGGTCATTACGGTCACATTTTCACCTGAGCTGGGCACCTCCTTCTCGATGCCGAGGAGTATCATGTCCACGAGGGCCTTGTTAGACTCATGGGTGGGAAAGAGGTCCGTGAAATGTCTTCCCACGGCCTCCCGGGCGTCATGATCGAAGATGGTCTCAGCGGCAGGGTTAAGGGCCGTAATAATCCCATCGAAGTTAATGGTTAGCACCGCACCGGCGGAGCTCTCCAGGAAGTGTCGGTTCAGTGAGGAGACCATGTGGTTATATGCCTGAACCAGCTGATTGATCTCCTCGTGGGGAAAGACCTCCAGGCTCTTGCTGAGATCTCCCTTCGCAACGGATTGGACTCCCTCGGTGAGCTGTTTGATCGGTTTCCTGATGGCATACATGAGCACGATACCCGATACACAGGCGAGCAATCCCCCGATAAGGACATAAATGCGCATTTGTTGCGTCGCTTCCCTGACCTGGGTGTGGGTGGGATCTTTGCTGGATCGGAGGAGCTTTCGTTGATTGATCTCAATAGCGAAGAATCCCGTGGCGAGGACCAAGAGGGTAGTAAAGACCTGGATTGCGATGAAGATACGGATTCCGACCAGTCTCGACCTTATCTTCACAGTTGGATTAATCCCCTTGTTCCAAAAGGTATTGGACGAAGATATCGACCAGTCCGGGATCGAATTGCTTTCCCTTCTGCTCCTTAAGCACGGAAATTGCCTTGTCCTTGGGAAAGGGACCTCGGTACGGCCGCTCGGTGGTCATGGCGTCATAGCTGTCCGCTATGGCGATGATCCGGGCCCCCAACTCGATGTCTTCCGCCTCTATTCCATCCGGGTATCAAGTGCCATCGAACCTCTCGTGATGGTGGAGAATGATGGGCCGGGCCGGCTCCAGGAAAGGGATTACTCGAATAATCCTTTCCCCCTTGGCCGGGTGTTCCTTTATCTGCCGATATTCATCTTCCGTGAGATCCTGATCCTTCGTAATGATTGCATCGGGAATTCCGATCTTCCCGATATCGTGCAACACGCACGCGTGTTCTATGGTGGAGATGGCTTCACCTGAAAGCCCCCGGCGTTTGGCCAGTTCAACGGCATAGGTTTTCACCCGGTCGGAGTGCCCC
>DAOVIU010000072.1 GCA_030673585.1 Pseudomonadota bacterium
CCTCCTCCTTCACTTCCTCCTTCACTTCCTCCTTCGCTTCCTCCTTCACCTCCTCCTTCTCGACTCCACCGGATTTTCTGATGGCTTCAAGGAGCTCCTCTTTTTTCATCGCGTGAACGCCCTCAATTTCGGGAATCTCCAGCGCAATCGCTCTCAGTTCCTTCGCCGTCGTCTTCTCCAGGGGTTTTTCCTTCTTTTCCATATTTCCCTCCTTCTTAGGTTATTTCCGAACTGACATCCTTTCCACGGAGTACCCTCTCCTTATGAGGAGAACCACAAGATAGACGAAAGGGGTGTCCAAAACGGCAATGAGCACCTTGATGAAGTATTGCCCCTTCATCAGGGGAAAGACGGGCATGGTGCCATAGAAGGCAATGGTTATGAATATCAGGGTGTCGATGAATTGGGAAACGACCGTTGAGGCGGTGTTCCTCAACCAGAGATGCCTCTCCGCGGTCCACTTTCTCCAAATGTGGAAGGACCATACGTCGTGATATTGGCTCGCCAAGTAGGCGATGAAACTGGCGATGATAATCCTGGACGTACTTCCCAGAACGGTGGAGAAGGCCCCCTATTCCCTCCAAAAGGGGGCCGCATCCCAGGCCAGGGCCAGGCGGATGAGGAGAAATGTTGCGAGCTAGGTAATAAACCCGCTGAAGACCACGCGATTCGCTCGCTTCTTGCCCCAAATTTCGCTAACCACGTCAGTGACCACAAAGGTGATACAATAGGCCAGTACCCCGGCCGGCACGAAAAGGCCGAGCACGGTAATGATCTTGCTCGCCAGAACCGAGGAGATCACCAGGGCCCCGACGAACATCGATATCAGGAGAATGAAAGCCCTGTCCTCGTTTCTGCCGCCCTCTTTCAATGGATTTATCCCCTCAGACGTTGCTCCCTATCCGGATTAATTACATACTGATATCATGTCTCAAAGGACTCCCGCTGATCCCGAGAATCTTCAAAAGCCTGCTCCCATGTGCTGGGACTTGTGAGTTATTATAGTCGGCGAACTGGGTAAAATCAATGAATCGATAGCGGCAGTGTTTTAAGAACCCGGTTATCGGTGAACGTAATATCTTCCCTTCCTTGAAAAGCGGTTGAGCCACGAATTATACTGGTGGTATGGATACCCCAACCCACGCCTTGGCCGGATACATGATCGCAAAGACCGGTCTAACCAGGGACACGGGAAAGTGGGGGACCATAGCCGGTCTCTCGGCCGCAATTTTCCCCGATATGGACCTCGTGCTGAGGCCTTTTTTCAGTGCGGAATTTACGCTCAAGTACCATAGACACCTCACCAACTCGGTCCTGCTGATCCTTCCCTTCTCCCTGCTCTTTGCGTGGTTTTTTGTCAAGATCTCCCGAAAGAAACGATTCTGGACATTCTTTGTGATCTGGGCAGTTGAACTCCTCGCCCACACCTTTCTCGACCTCGTCACCTCTTACGGGACCATGCTCCTGAGCCCCTTCTCCGATTATCGGTTCACCCTGGATTGGGTGTTCATTATCGACCTTTTTCTCCTGTCCACTTTTCTGTTTCCCTTAATCGCCCTTCACCTCTGGAAGAAAATGAGTCTAACTCTGGCAAGGGTTTCCGTGGTGCTCGCGGGCCTCTACATCTGCCTCTGCGCTTACAACCACTCACAGGCCCTTTCCTTGGCGAAAAACTACGCGCGACAGAAGAGCCTGACAATCGAGGCTATTGCCTCGTTGCCCCAACCCATTTCTCCCTTCAACTGGGGGAATTATATCCTCACGGAGAAGAAGATCTATCGGGGGCTGGTCAATCTCATCGGAAAGGAAGAGAAATCCAAGGGGGAAGGGAACTTTCTGAGGCGCTTCTTGGCCCGCTACCAGCCTATCTCGAGAATCCAATATCGGGAATGGGACAGGTTCGAGAACTCCCCCTGGGTGGAGAAGGCCTTGAGGCTTGAAAGGGTGAAGACGTTCTACTGGTTTGCCCGCTTTCCCGTGGCAAGGGACAGGGGGGTCGTGAATGGAAATCAACGGGTGGAGTTCTTCGACCTCCGTTTCGGCTCCATCGAGGGAAGAAGGCCCTTTCTGTATGTCGTCGAATTCGACGGTGGGGGAAATGTCGTCTTTCAGGGATTCCTCTGAGGAAATTGGTAGTTTCCGGACGCTTCTATGAGTACATCCTTCAGAGTGGCAAGCTTTAACGTAAATGGAATTCGGGCCCGCCTCTCGGTGCTCATGAGCTGGCTCCAGGAGGAGATGCCGGAAGTGATCTGCCTTCAGGAAACCAAGGTTCAGGACAGCGAGTTTCCCCGAGAGGGCCTGGGTTTCACCCCGAGGAACATCGAATCTTAGAGGAAGTACGGCAGTGGGGCCTGGTGGATGTCTTTCGCCTTCACGTGGCCGAGGGAAGCCATTACACCTTCTGGGACTACCGCATAAGAAATGCTCTTGCCAGGGGAATGGGGTGGCGAGTAGATCATATCTGGGCCACAGAGCCCATGGCACGGAGGTCTAAACGCGCGTGGATCGACCAGAGACCTCGAAAGTCCGACAGGCCTTCCGATCACACGCCCATTTTGGCGGAGTTCGAGGTGGACTGAGCCAAGGGAGGATTCAACTTGAGCCTATCCAGGCCTTGTCTTCCTCGTGACCCCCAAAAGCCGCCATGGCCAAACAGAACCAGCCGATGATAAAGGCCGTTCCACCCACCGGCGTAATTGCGCCGAGCCATCGCACACCGCCTAACGCGAGCATGTAGAGACTGCCTGAAAAAAGCAGCGTGCCGACCACAAATAACCAGCCCCCCGCGGTCAACAATTTGTTGGCAGGTCGTTTTTCAGCAACCAATGCTACGAACAGAAGTGCCAGGGCATGGTATATCTGGTACCGTACGCCCGTTTCAAAAATCTCCAGGAGTTCCGGCGTCAGCCGTGCTTTCAAGGTATGGGCTCCAAAAGCGCCCAGGATAACCCCCAGGCCACCGAAGAGACCGCCGAAAAAGAAAAAGAGTCGCCTCATTTTTATCCTCCCGTTGTGTATCGTGATAGAAGTAAAACCGAGATGTAAAGCTCACTCGTGCCGGTGAAATGCCATATATAGAGTAAAATATGGTCAAAACCACGCAGTTTGACAAGATCTTGCCCATTTTGATAGCTTATGCCGGGAAAGGAGAATACCATGAAGATTGCACTATTTGGTACCGGATTATTAGGCTTCCCCATGGGTGAGAGGATACTCGACATGGATCATCAACTCGTCGTGTTCAACCGAACCCGGGAGAAAGCAGAGCCTCTCAAAGCTCTCGGCGCAGAGATAGCGGAGCACCCACATGACGCTCTTCGATCATCGGAATGCGCCATTCTGATGCTTGCAGATGCCCAAGCGATCCGTGAGGTGTTGCTTTCCCCACGTTCCCGAAGGGAGCTATCCGGGCGCACGGTCATTCAAATGGGGACCATATCCCCCACGGAGAGCACTGCTTTCAACACGGAAGTGCTCAATGCTGGGGGCGACTACTTCGAGGCGCCGGTATTGGGCAGCATCACGGAGGCGAAGGAGGGCACATTGATTTTGATGGTTGGAGCGTCTTCAGAACAATTTGAGCGCTGGCTAGAATTCCTTACGTGTTTCGGCCCGGATCCTCTTCTCATAGGACCCGTAGGGCATGCCTCAGGCCTTAAGCTCGCCCTGAATCAGTTCATCGCTTCCCTTGCGGCTTGCTTTGCGCTCAGCCTCGGCTTTGTTCAAAGGAGGGGGATCAACGTGGATCTCTTTTTAAATATCCTTCGTGGGAGCCCCCTCTACGCCCCTTTTTTTGATAGGAAGCTCGAACGAATGATCTCGAGAAACCATTCAAATCCCTTTTTCTTCACCAAGAACCTCGCTAAGGATATTGATTTATTCCTGGATGAAGCACGATCCATGAACATGGAGACTGCCGGCCTTGAGGGAGTAAGTCGTCTGGTGTCAATGGCCGTCGATAAAGGATATGCCGAGCAAGATTATTCTGCCCTAATTGACATCACTGCTCCTGAGGTAAAATAGTCGATTTTCAAGAGGTACTTGGATGGCGCTCGCCTTGCGCTAATACATGCCAATGAACCCGGGCAATCCGTCCCTTAAATCCCTCATCCTCTGGCAGAAAGCGAAACGCCCCATAAACTGGCGCGAGCGGTTCAGACGGGAGACAATCCTCGAGGTTGAAATTGGCTTCGGATACGGGGAATTTCTCGTTCGACAGGCGCAAGCGCACCCAGAACGGGACTTCGTGGGGCTCGAGCTGAAATGGGCCTCGGTCCAGAAAGCACTACGAAATATCGCCAAGGCAAATGCAATCAACGTGCGTTTACTACGGACAGACGCGCGAATTGCCTTTGACCGTCTCTTTCTCCCGCAGTCGTTGCATCGCGTTCACTCGCTTTTCCCCGATCCATGGCCCAAGAAGCGCCATACGAAACACCGCCTCTTCTCCCATGCTTTTCTTAGACTGCTCAACAGCCGCCTCGTAAGCGGCGGAGAGGCCCGAATAATTACCGACTATCAACCTTACTCTGATTGGATTTTGGAGCAGGTCCCCGGTACCGGGTTCGAGGTATTCTGTAAAATGATACCCCCTCGATTCGGAACGAAATATGAAACCAAGTGGCACGAAAGTGGACAGAGGGAATTCTACGAGCTGAAACTCCTCAAACGTGAGCATGTCAAAATTCCCTTGAAGGAGGACAGGCCGTTGAAGACCTATCACCTTGAGCAGTTCGACCCCGACCGCTTTCATCCCATGGACGAGCGGGGTGAAACCGTCATTGAATTCAAGGAATTCCTCTACGATCCCAAACACCGGAAGGGAATGGCCCTGGTGGTGGTTGCAGAGGAGAACTTAACCCAAAATTTTTGGATTGAGATCGGCCAAAGCCGGGAGCGCTGGTATATCCGTCCCGCCCAAGGATGCGGGGTAGTGCCAACCGCAGGCGTTCAACGGGCACTGGATTTGGCCTACGACGCCGCCCACAGTTAGCGGCACTCCTTGTGCGCTCCGAAAATCTCTCCGCATTGATGACGCCTGAGGTCATACGAGTTGTAACCAGTTGGATTATATCGTAGGCTTTGAGTAATGTATACGAGTACGCTTTCGAAAAAAGATCTCCATCAGATGAGGTCCCTCGGAATCACGGAAGGGCAAGTTATCTCTCAGCTCGATGCCTTCCCAAGGGCTTCGCCCTATTTGCGCCTCAAACGCCCGTGCACCATCGGCGATGGCATACATATCATATCGGAGGGAGAGCTCGCAGCCCTTAGCGAACTTCACCGCGAGGCCGCAAAACAGGGCCGTTGCCTCAAGTTCGTGCCGGCATCAGGAGCAGCCACCCGAATGTTTCGGCTCCCCCTCTGGTTTTACACCCGGGAACCGCGAATGTCACGGGATGAAATCGCCAGAAGGGCGGAGGCAGGGGAAGCGAAATTTAAGGATCTCCTCGCGGTTATTGATAGTATCGATCATTTTGCCTTCTTCGATGACCTCAGGGAAGTCATGGCCAATGCCGGCCTCGACATTCATGCCCTAGTGGAAAGGGGTACATCGGGGAAGATCTTTGAATATCTTCTGACGCCTCGGGGGCTTAGATACGCAAACCTCCCCAAGGGAATGCTCAAGTTTCATCAATATCCCGATGCGAGTCGCACGGCCTTTGAGGAACACCTGGTGGAGGCCGCGGAATATGTTCGCGATGCCCCGGGGGTATGTCGACTCCACTTCACCGTATCTCAGGAACACCGGGAGGACTTTGAGGTGCTCCTGCAGAAGGTGAGATCCCTTTACGAGGGAAAATACCGCGTCCGATTCCAAGTGGGCTTCTCCGTTCAGAGGCAATCCACGGATACCATCGCCGTGGACCTGGAAAATCGTCCCTTTCGGTTGGCAGATGGAAGCCTCCACTTCAGGCCGGCCGGGCATGGCGCCCTCCTCGACAATCTCAACGGCCTCACAGGGGACATCGTCTTCATCAAGAACATCGACAATATCGTTCCTGACAGGCTCAAGGAGCCGACATTCACATGGAAAAAGGCACTGGCGGGATACCTCCTTAAGATCCAGAGGAGTATCTTCTCGTACGTGGAGAAGCTGGAGGGAGGAATTGATGAAGATGAGTTTTTCCGTGAAGTCTTTGAGTTTGCCAGCGGAGAGCTCTTTCTGCCGATTCCCGAAGGCTTGAGGCGTGAATCCGCGAGCAAGAAGAGGGAATACTTCCTGTCTATACTCAATTGCCCGTTGCGCGTCTGTGGGCAGGTCCCGAGCCGGGGAGAACCAGGCGGCGGTCCCTTCTGGGTTGAGGGAAAAGACGGTTCCCTCTCCATGCAGATCGTGGAGAGGGCACAGGTGGACCCCCATTCAGATGAACAAGGGGAGATATGGCGCTCGGCCACCCACTTCAACCCCGTGGA